>JBOHIT010000674.1:0-14433 GCA_050726155.1 Bradyrhizobium sp. | reverse complement strand
GGCTTTATCTCACGCACACTACAGAAAAAGTTCATTAGAGAGCGTCGTCATAGGGGGCACACGTCGAATTCGAAAAAGTTGGCTGGATTCCTAGACCGCGCACGGGTTGGTTTTCGTCCAAGCAAGAAGCACAATTTGAACGCGGACACGTCTAGCTGGGATCAAATATCTCATAAGATATTGATATTACAACATATTTTCGACATCAGGTGTTTGGCCCGCCAAGATCACCTCGAAAATGGAACTTTTCTCTCTCGGTCGGCTTAGGCTATTCGGTGGCTCCGATATGCCGTCAGGCGGGTTCAATTTCCAGCGGATGGCTAATGTCGCGTGAGCGCAGTCAGCCTGAAGGTAGACCTACGTTCGCTGTCGAGATGCAGTTATTCGGCCAGCATAATGAATTCAAGAAGCAGCCAAGCTGCGTTGTAAGTTTGATGTTTTGGTAATCGGCCAAAATGGGCGGGGTCAATTCAACCCTGGCGCGGGGATGGGCGAATTGAGATC
The DNA here is from genome assembly GCA_050726155.1 of Bradyrhizobium sp. Lineage (GTDB taxonomy): Bacteria > Pseudomonadota > Alphaproteobacteria > Rhizobiales > Xanthobacteraceae > Bradyrhizobium. The sequence goes on along the minus strand of JBOHIT010000674.1, from coordinate 13,929 downwards.
AACTGCCAAAATAGACGACGAAGATTTTCTCCACGTTCTCAATAGTCTTCCGACACTGTGCTGGATTGCTGACGTCCATGGCAGCATTTTCTGGTATAACCGACGCTGGAACGAGTACACCGGGATTTCCGCAGAAGTGCTGCACGGATGGGGCTGGACCAAGGTTCATGATCCCGACCGATTGCCTGAAGTATTGAAAGGATGGAAGCATTCGATCGAGACCGGGCAGCCTTTCGAAATGACGTTCCCTCTCAGGGGACACGATGGGATTTTCCGTCCCTTTCTAACCCGAGTTGTTCCGGTAACGGATGCGACGGGCTCGATCATTCGCTGGTTGGGTACGAACGTGGATGTATCAGCGCAGCTTGCCGCTGAGGAGGCCTTGCGGAAAAGCGAAGAGCTTTATCGCTCTGCCCTTGCTGCAGGAAGGTTAGGTACTTGGCAAACGGATTTAATTGCTAAGACTAGACTCTGGACGCCGGAAGGCATGGCTCTCTTTGGACTTAATATTTCTGACGGCTGCGGACGAGTGGGAGGCGATGACGACGAGTATAGGTCAGCGTTGCATCCAAGCGACCGTCATCTCATGCACAAGTTCCATGAACTTGTTGAAACGCAAGATTCAATTACGTCAGAATATCGTGTGGTCTGGCCCGATGGGACGATTCATTGGCTCAGGGGGCACGGATACGTGGTCGCTCGTTTGCCGGATGGCAAGGCGCATCGCATGGTCAGTATTGTTGCCGACGTCACCGACCGCAAGGCAGCGGAAGACAAGTTAGCGAGAGCACAAGGACATCTAAAGGAAAGCGAAGAGCGCTTTAGACTGGTCGCAGAAAATGCTCCTGTAATGATCTGGATGGGCGATGCTCAAGGAAAGTGCGTCTACCTCAATAGGGCCCAACGCGAATTTTGGAACGTGAATTCGGAAGAACTTTTCCAGTTCGATTGGAGCAAAACACTTATAGCTGAGGACACCGAAAAACTATTTGGACCGTTTTCTGAGGCCATGCTGGCGCAAGCCCCGTTTATAGTGGAGGCGCGGTATCGAAGGCACGACGGACAAATTAGGCTGTTGCAAACGAACGCCCGGCCACGCTTTGGATCGAATGGCGAGTTTCTTGGAATGATCGGGGTCAATCTCGACATTACTGACAGTCGACGATCTGAAGCGGCGCTACGCGAGGAAACCGCGGCGCTAGAAATTTTGAACCGTACCGGCAGTGCCGTCGCCGCAGAGTTAGATCTTGAGAAATTGGTGCAGCATGTAACCGACGCGGGCGTTCGTTTGACAGGTGCTCAGTTCGGAGCGTTTTTCTACAATGTGCTCGATGAGCGTGGCGAGAGCTTGATGCTTTATACGCTCTCTGGCGCTTCTAGAGAAGCGTTCGCAGAATATCCGATGCCTCGCGCAACGAAGATATTTGCACCCACTTTCCGTGGTGACGGCATTGTTCGCTCTCCAGATATTTTACTAGATGACAGATACGGTCACAATTTGCCGCACCACGGGATGCCCCAGGGCCACCTGTCGGTGCGAAGCTATCTGGCGGTGCCCGTGCGCTCCCGTACCGGTGAAGTGTTAGGTGGACTTTTTTTTGGGCATCCGGAACCTAATGTCTTTACTGAGAGGTCCGAGCGCTTGTCGAGCGGACTCGCCGCTCAGGCCGCGGTCGGAATAGACAATGCTCGCTTGTTTCAGTCCGCCCAACAGGAAATCCAGCAACGGCGGGGGGCGGAAGACGCGTTACTAAAATTGAACTCTACGCTTGAGCAACAGGTAGCCGAACGGACCGAACAATTGCGTAAGCAAGAGGAGGCCTTGCGGCAGGCCCAAAAGATGGAAGCGGTCGGTCAACTTACGGGGGGCGTTGCTCACGACTTCAACAATCTCTTGCAAGTCATCGTCGGCAATCTGGAGATATTACAGCGAAATTTGCCCACAGGTGCTGAGCGGTTGCGCCGAGCGGCTGAAAACGCGATGAAGGGAGCTAAGCGGGCCTCTACCTTAACGGAAAGCTTGCTCGCGTTTTCAAGGCGTCAGCCGCTCAACCCCAAGCCAATCAAGGTCAATGACTTGGTGAGGGGAATGAGTGAATTATTTTATAGAGCGCTTGGGGAGCAGATTGCCATTGAAACCGTACTTGCGGCCGGCCTATGGCAAACAGAGGCCGACCCTAATCAACTCGAAGCCGCTCTATTAAACCTTGCCGTGAATGCCCGAGATGCAATGCCATCAGGCGGTAAACTTACAATCGAAACCGCAAATGCGCATATTGATGATGGCTATGCGGCGACCCAGACAGAAGTGATCCCTGGGCAATACGTAGTGATTTGTGTGTCAGACAACGGTGTCGGAATGGACAAGTCTACTCTTGGCCAAGTCTTCGAGCCGTTCTTCACCACAAAGGAGCCTGGTAAGGGTACGGGCTTAGGCCTTAGTCAAGTGTATGGATTTGTGAAGCAGTCTGGTGGACACGTGAAGCTCTATTCCGAACCGGAGCAGGGCACGACTGTGAAGATTTATTTGCCGCGTCTTTTAATGGAAGATCAATCGGTGGACCATGCATCGACACAAACGATTGCTCCCGAAGGAACTACAGAAGAGACTATCCTCGTGCTCGAAGATGATGACGACGTGCGCACGTACTCGGTCGATATCCTTCGGGAACTGGGATATCGAGTAATTGAGGCTCATGACGGTCCGTCGGCACTTCGTCTGCTGGAACGCCAAACAAGGGTCGACCTTCTTTTTACGGACGTGGTCCTGCCCAGCGGATTGACGGGAGCCGACGTCGCCGCCGAAGTTCGCAAACTCCGGCCGGAGATCAGAGTTCTGTTCACAACCGGTTACGCCCGCAACGCCATAGTCCATCAAGGTCGTCTAGATGCAGGGATCAGCCTTATTCCAAAACCATTCACCTACGCTCAACTTGCAGCCAAGGTACGAGACGTTTTGGATTCTCGTACGTAGCGGTCAGTGGATATTGCCTACTCTAAAGCGCTGCTGGTTCAGCTCGACACTTGCGCTCGCGCTGAATAAGGCTGATACAGCCGGTATCGCATTTGCGGCTCATTGCGCCCTATGATGCGGAAGCAGCGGGGAAGGCTGGCTTCGTGACCATCGGTGTGCTTTGCGGGGGGCCGAGCGTTCGTTTCGTTACGACAAGCGGGATCCGTCGAGATATGTCCCGGCCGGGCCACGCGGTTCGCGGACTCCCTGCTGCGAGGTAGATAGAACGGCTGATCGCACGGTTCGTGATGCCGGCAGTCGACTAAATTCAATCTGCTCGGCTATATTGAAAGAGTCATATCCCTCAATCCGAGATATCGGACGTTGCTTTTCAACTTCGTGTGGCCGAGGAGCCGTTGCTCGACCATGAGCATACCGAATGGGCAGTCTGGTTGCCCAAGAATTTGAAGCGACCGGCTGCTTCTGGCGGATATTGTTGATTTAGTCTGTCGTTGATCGGCATCGGCTGGCGTGATTCCATCCTCGTATTGATTTGCGGAGGAGCGGGACGATGATGGGGATGCAGACGGCGCCTGCGCAGCTATTTTACGATTTCTGCCTCGACGCCCATGTCCCCGAAGATCACCTGCTCCGACGCATTGACCGGTTCCTCGACCTCGAGAAGGTGCGCACGGAGCTGAAGCCGTTCTACAGCAACATCGGCCGCCCCTCGATTGATCCCGAACTGATGATGCGGATGCTGATTGTCGGCTACTGCATGGGCATCCGGTCCGAACGGCGGCTGTGCGAGGAGATTCATCTCAACCTGGCCTATCGCTGGTTTTGTGACCTCGGGCTCGACGGCAGGGTTCCGGACCACTCCACATTCTCGCGCAACCGGCATGGTCGGTTCCGGCAGAGCGATATGCTGCGGCACTTGTTCGAGACGGTGGTGGAGCGGTGCCTTCGCGAGGGTCTTGTCGGCGGGGAAGGGTTTGCGGTGGACGCGAGCCTGATCGCTGCCGACGCCAACAAGCAGCGGTCCGTCCCCGGCGACCAGTGGCCGATCGCAAGTCTGGGCGCCGATTCCGGCAGGGCCGTTCGCGAGTATCTGGCAACGCTGGACGATGCTGCCTTCGGCGCGGCCAGCGAGGTGAAGCCGAAGTTCGTCTCACCGTCGGATCCAGCGGCGCAATGGACCGGCGCCCATAAGGGGCACGCCTTCTTCGCCTACGCCACCAACTATCTGATCGATACTGAGAATGCTGTCATTCTCGACGTCGAAGCCAGCCGAGCCATCCGCCAGGCGGAGGTCGGCGCCTCACGTACCATGATCGATCGAACCGCCAGACGCTTTGGCATAATGCCCCGGCACCTTGCCGCTGACAGCGCCTATGGCTCGGCCGCAAACCTGGCCTGGCTGGTCAAGGAGAGGCAGATCGAGCCGCATATTCCGGTGTTCGACAAGTCCAACCGGACCGACGGGACCTTCTCGCGATCCGACTTCGTGTTCGATGCTGAACGCAACCATTACACCTGCCCGCAGGGCAAGCTGCTGGTGCAGTTCCGGCGGACATTCGCGACGCCGCGGTCGGGCATCACCAAGGAAGGGACGCGGTTATACCGCTCAAGCAAGTCTGATTGCCAAGGCTGCGCCTTCAAGCCAAAGTGCTGTCCCAACACGCCACAACGTAAAGTGCCGCGTGATCTCGACGAAGATGCGCGGGATGTTGCCCGAAGCTTGGCGAACACGCCGGCCTATGAGCGTTCGCGACATCGCCGGAAGAAGATCGAGATGTTGTTCGCCCATCTCAAGCGTATCCTCAGACTCGGTCGCCTTAGACTGCGCGGTCCGAGCGGTGCGCGAGACGAGTTCCTACTCGCGGCCACGGCGCAGAATCTGAGGAAGCTCGCAAAGCTTCGAGCGATGCCAGCCGCTTGCCTCGTGCCGGCATGACGGCTCCAAAGAAATCGGCGCCGATGCCCGGCCCGATCCTGAGACAACACCCCAAAAAATAGACCGTGACCCTGAAAACGGAGGAGTCCGAAACAAAGCGGCGACTAAATCAACAAAATCGGCGCAAAGCGGCCGGTCACGGGCTTGTCTGCTCCCCAGGGCAAAACGGACATGCGACACCTGCGGGCAGAGATCGCCTCTTGACCCCGAAGCTGACATTCGGGTGGCCGTCTTTCGTCCCGATTTCTGCGGACGCTGCCACCACGAACTTTGGCGCGCCTTAGCCCATGCGCCGACGTCTTGTTTCTCGCACAGCGGCTTCAACGAGGATCGCCAGGCAGCCGACAAGCAGCAGGGCGCCGCCGACAAGCGGTTCAATCCGCATTGCAACGACAATCACGGCAACCAGCGCGACAAGAACAAGTGTCGCTGTTGTCAGCCGCGCATCCGCGAGGAACATGCTGAAAAGTTCTTTGGCGACGTCGAGGATGATGTTCATCGGCGTATCTCCACGGCCGGGCGCCGAAGCGCCGATGCGGTCAGCAGCCCCACTGCCAGGAATAACGCCGCAAAAGCGATCAGCACGGCGTCTTGACCAGGCCAATCGATGCCCAATCCCTCGCCCGTCCAGAACACGCCGAAGGCCGACAGCATCACGCCGACGCCGAATTTCAGCGTATTCTCGGGCACAGTTGCGAGCGGTTTGTGAATCACAATCCCGATGGCGAAAACCGCAAGACAGGCTGCCAGTGCGCCGAACGCCGCTGGCCACAACAAGCCGCGGCCAGCGCCCACAGCAATAACAATGAACACGACTTCCAGGCCTTCGAGCAGCACCGCTTTGAACGCCGTCAGGCCGGCTATCCACTCAAGCGAGGTGCGACGCGTCCCGGAGACGGCCGCCAATTGAGCGGACGAGGATACAAAAATCGCATCCTCATCATGCAGCGGAATGACGCCTGCCGCACGGAGAATGGCCTTGCGAAGCCAGCCCATCCCGAACAGCAACAGCAGCACCCCGATCACGAGCTGCAGAAAATGGATCGGTACCTGGTTGAGCAGGGGACCCAGCAAAACAATCATCAGGCCGAGCACGGCCAGCGCCGCGCCGGTCCCCAGCATCGCCGGGCGCCACCCGCGCAGGGTTCCGACCGCCAGCACAATCGTGAATGCCTCGACCACCTCCACGGCGGAAGCGAGGAAGGCGGAGCCGACGGCCGGGGCCGCAACACTCCAGGTAACCGAATCCATTTTGGCTCCTTCATACGTTTGTAGTATTTTCAACAAGTGTGTTATATGGTGGTAGTAAATCCAACATAAGTCAATAAAGGTGAGCCTTTGGTGCAATCATTTAACGGAAGAGTGACCGATCGCTTTGACCAAATGCGGCCTGCGGAACAGCGCGTTGCTAGGTTCTTTCAGGAAAATCGCGAGGAAGTCCTCATTGGCTCGGCTGCCGCCCTGGCCGCGAAAGCGAAAACCAGCGACGCCACTATCGTGCGCACAACTCAGGCGTTGGGTTATAGCGGCCTCGACGATTTACGCCGCGCATTGGCCGATGAACTGCGCGGTTCGCTCTCGCCGGCGGCCCGGCTGACGAAAACGCTGAGGAAGGTTGGCACCGATCTTTCCGCTGCGTTCAGCATGACGCTGGAAACGCATCTCCAATCACTTGAAGGCCTCCGCCGCACCATTTCGCCTGAGCACTTTGAGAAGGCGGTGGGCAGCGTTGTAGAGGCTCGCCGCATTTTGGTGTTCGGCCTCGGGCCTTCGAGCGCTATCGCGAACTATTTTGTCATCCAGCTCGCGCGGTTCGGGCTCGAGGCAGCAAGCCTGACCAATACGGGCCTTCTATTCGCCGACGATCTTCAGAAGCTGCGCAAGGGTGACCTGGTCATTATTCTGGCCTATGGCCGGGTCTATCAGGAACTCGCTGTTTTACTGGACGAGATCGAACGGCGTGAGGCTGGATCGATATTGCTGACAGACACGCTCGCCTCGAAGCTGCGGGACCGGGTCGATCTTGTGCTGCCCGTTGCACGGGGACAGGCCGACATGCTGAGCACCCACACCGCCACGCTGGGATTGCTTGAAACGCTTCTGGTTGGCGTCGCGACCCGGCGACCTGCCGAAACCCTTGCAAGTCTGGAAGGTCTCAACGAAAGGCGGCGGAAGCTGACAGGTAGGACAATGAAGTTGTCCATCAGTGCCGATCGCTAAACGCCAGCTTCCGCTGCAGTGGGATCAAAGTGGCGAACGCCGTAAAGTGGCTGAAAGGATCCGGCGCGGCCCTTGGGCTTGTCGCGGCTCTTGCGGGCGGATGGGCCGGCTACCTGCGGCTAACCGGCAATTTCCATCCTGTCAGCGATGGTGCCGTGTACCGTTCCGGCCAACTAAGCGGTGCCCAGTTTGAGAGCCGCATCCGGCAGAATCACATTCGGACCATCGTCAACCTTCGCGGCAACAACGCCGGCAGCCCCTGGTACGACGATGAAATCAAGGTCAGTGCTGACGCCGGCGTTCAGCACATCGATTTTCCGATATCAGCGGGGAGGGAGCTAACCGAGGATCAGCTAAGCCAGCTGGCCGCGCTTCTCAGAAAGTCACGCCGTCCCGTGCTTATCCATTGTGAAGCCGGTTCTGACCGGAGCGGTCTTGCGTCCGCCTTTTACAAGCTTTGGGTCGAACGGCGTTCTGCCGAGGAGGCAGGCGCTCAGCTTTCCTTCCGTTACGGTCATTTCCCCTGGCTGGGCAGCAGTACCGCGGCGATGGACCGAACCTTCGAGCGGGTCGCTTCTCAACTGCCGCCAGCAACGAACTGAATCGCTCGCATCATGGAATCAGGCTGCGCATGGCAAACAGCCCGAGAAACAAGCCGCCGATCGATATGACGACCGACGCCACCACGTAAAGGATAGCCAGCAAGGTCGTGCCGCGTTCGTATAACAGTGACGCATCGAGCGAGAACGCAGAGAAAGTTGTAAATCCGCCAAGAATCCCTGTAGTCAGGAACAGGCGCAAGTCGGCCGGCGAGACGGCTTTGAAGGCAAACCAGCCGGTTACGAGGCCCATCGTCGTAGAACCGATTATGTTGATGGAGAGGATTCCCCACGGGAACGACGTACCCGTCAGCCCGACAATAATACGTTCACGAAATGCCTGGCGACGGAACCGAGGCCGCCACCCAGAAATTTAATGATCGCGCTTTTCAATTTCGTCTCCTTATCCGGATTGGCAGCATCAAGGATATGCTACGCACACCAAATGTCGTCGGCTGTGCCTAAGCTTTCAGCGTGGTTGGTCTGTTCATTTTCTCCGCAAGGCTCAGCCTTGATGTCGCTACTGAGACGCGTCGTGTTTGTCCCGGGGTTTGACGTGCAGCCGCCGCGCCTCGATAATGGCCGTCATGACACCGACGGCCAGCATGCCGTAAATCAACTCGATGTCAGCGCCGAGCACGAATGCAAAAAAAACTCGTGCCCGCGACAGCGACCAGGATAGTGATCGTGGCAGTATCGCCAGCGAGGAACCACAAACAGTCCCATACGTAAGCCAACGCTTGTTTCATGAGCGGTCCCTCACGGCGTGAGGCAACAAAAAACCCGCCAACGGCGGGTTATCGCTTCATGCTCCCGCCGTGGCAAAGCTTCGCAGCCTTACCTCGACAGGAGTCATCAGCCCACGGCGGGCGGGTATCGGGGGACTCCATCCCCATCTTGTCCTGCAACCCTACTGTCCGCCGAGTGAAACCACAAGTCGTCTAACTCGTGAGTAAAGCTCTTTTCGATGACCTACGGTAGATCGACGCGCCGAGGCAAAGCGCCTTTGCCTGGAGAATTTTCTGAGCGGCAAGAGTCCATTCTTGGCAGCACAGCGGTCGTCCATACGCAGACAGCCGTCCCGCGACCGATAAGGACACATCACTTTGGAACCAGGCTCGGGAAGGGGGCCTACGCGCGTTTTCCCATCGGCACCACTTTTCCATCACTCCGCGGCACCAGGGACACGACTGCCGCCCTTGCAAGGTCTTCCAAGGCGGTCGCAATGTATTTCGCGTAGTGCCGCTCGATCATTTTGACAGAGGTGTTGTGCAGTTTGGCGACCTGTTGGATGGGCAAGCCCTTTCGAAGACCGCGCACGATGCTCGAGTGCCGAAAGGCATAAGGAATCACCTCCGGCATACCGGCGCGCTCGCGAATGGCCTTCCACGGACGTGCGAGCTCGCCTCTTTTCCACGGACCGCGTTCAGACTTCTTCCACGCGATGCCCCCCGGCTCCTGTTCATGGATCCATCGCTCGAAAAGAGGTGCATCGCCTGGCCGCCCGGCGATTGCGGGCAAAAGCACCTCAATCACATCGTCGCCCACTGGGACCGGGTCTGAGCCGCTATTGCCACCGCGCCCCTTGTAGGAGCCTGGCACCATCAGGCGCCGTGCAGAAACCTGTACGTCGCCCACGCGCATTCGCCTGACCTGGGCATACCGCGCGCCGGTCGCGGCCAGACATACGACGATCCGATATAGATCGCCGTCAAATCCTTGCTCCTGATCGACTTCACACGCAGCCTGGAGGAGGGCGCCAACCTCCTCATCCCCGAGAATCTGGTTGTCCCGAGCAACCGACGCATCATCATCATCATCGATCCGCTCCGCTTTGAAGCCGGCCTTCACGATGGCGAGGAACGTCGGGTTTAATTTCTTCCGATCTGCGGAAAGCCGCGGCCACGCGGCATTTAGTGCGGCCTTGAGGTCATTCACGAAACGCTGCTTGGTCGTGACCTTTAAGTCCTCCGGCAAACCCTCACGCCACGTTATCAAGTCGTCCTCGTTCAAGGCATGCAAATACACCGATGCGAGAGCAGCAGGTTCCACAGCTTCCTGATTGCCGCGCTTTTCTTGACCGAGAACGTATCGCCGCAGCTTGGTGCCGGCGTCGGATCGGACGTCGCGACCTGTTCGGCGCTTTTCTCGAGCATCACGTTCCCTGACGTAGGATTCAACGGCCGATCGCACGGTAGGAGCCGGGCCCGCCGCGTGCGACGCGGCTTCTGTTCTGGCTCGAGCTACGGCCTTCCGTGCCGTTCCCACGGCCTGTTCGAAGGTCAGAATCCCGGCGGCAGGCTTGTCATTGATGTCGTTGGCGACGCCGACTGGCACCTGCTTGTAGTTGCCGCCTTCGTGGTGATTACGCCAGCGGACAAACCAAACGCCGCCCTGTTTTCCTTTGCGGTAGCCCAGATGCGCTTCCGCATCGAGGCGACGCCAATGCACGCCAGGCCCCAGCCTGGAGCGCGCATTCGCCGTCGTGACCTGAGCCTCGGTGAGTGTCTTCGACATAACGTTCGCCGCACTGTTACACGTCGAATATTCGTCGAATATAAGACGGCGTACGTCGACGAACAACACCGAATTAGGGACATTGAATTCACTGAAAAATCGGACATCGGCGAACATTAGCGGACGGAGAAGGATCCATTATTCGGCTCTCTCAAGGCTGAAACAGGGGTTCGATTCCCCTAGGGAGCGCCAAGGCCTTCTGAAGCCCTGATAATACAATAACATCGCGCAAACATTGGCTTTGTCTGCTGTCGGGTGGTAGCAGAAGGTCATAGCTTTCAATGCGTGCGATGATGGGCCTTATCAAGGACAGACACGGGACTTACTACGTCCAGAGAAGGGTGCCAGACCGCCTTCAAGAGGCCGTTGCGCGGGTGCTCAACTCCGACGAACCGAAGCGGGTGTTCCTAAAGAAATCGCTCGGCACCAAAGTCCTCAAGGCCGCCAACGTCGCCGCTACGCATGTCTTGGCGGATTTCGATAGAACGCTGGCCAGCGCAGAAGCGCTTCTCAAGGAACGTCCTGCAGTATCGCTACTCACCGAGGCCCAGATTAGGCGGATGGCTGAGAGCTACTATGCGTCGGTCTTGCATGGCGACGAGGAAGAGCGGCAGGAAGGAACAGGCGAAGAGCCTATCTTTCAAAGCGTCGCTCAACAGCTCGCCGCGGCGGGCATCGACTTCAATACACCGTTCAAGGTTGGTGAAACGCCGGAAGCGGGATTGTCCGACCGCGAAGTCTTCAAGCGAGAGCACGCGCTATCGGAAAATCTCCCAGACGCTATGTCTGCGTTAGCGAAAGGCGACACCACGCACGTACGTTTGGACCTAGACGAACTGCTTGAGGCCTTCCAAATCAACTTGGACCCCAAGAGCCTGTCCTACAGACAGCTTGGAATGGCGGTGCTGAGGGCGCGTGTCAGGGCACTGAAGGATATTGAGCGCCGCAACGCTGGAGAGCCGATAGAGACGCCTGTGTTCTCCATGGATGCCGTAGGCGCTCCTGTGTCGGGTGGCACGCTCAGCGCGGCTTTGGAGGGCTGGAAGAAGGAGCGCGAGCGGCCCGAGGGCACCGTACATGAATACAGCCGCGCCATTGATATGTTCATCCAGTTGCACGGCAATCTAACAATCCTGGAAATCAAGCGCTCTCACGCACGCACGTTTCGTGAAGCGTTGCAGTTGGTGCCGAAGTCTCGCAAGGGACCGCTTTTGAAGGCGTCTCTGCCGGCGTTGAGCGAGTATGGTCGCGCACATCCAACCGTCCAGAAGGTTTCACCGGGCACGGTCAACAAGCAATTGGGCGCGGTGCAAGCTATCGCTGGGTGGGGACGGCATAATGGGCTTGTGCCCGAGGACGCGCCTTGGAGCGATCCCTTCGAAGAGATGCGTCTTGACGAAGAGCAATCCCAGCGTGAACCGTTCGGCGCTCGCGACCTTCAAACCATCTTCAACGCTCCGCTGTTTACTGAGCTTAAGCCACCCGTAGGTGCGAAGGGGGCGGCAGGGATATGGCTCCCGCTGCTTGCCTTGTTCGGTGGGGCACGGCAGGCCGAATACGCTGGCTTACGCGTTTCTGACATTCGAGAGGATGATGATACGCGCGTCCCGCTCATGTGGTTTACCCGCGATACAAAGGCGGGCCGTCGATTGAAAACCAAAACCTCAGAACGTGTGGTGCCTGTACACCCACAGCTCACGAAAATGGGGTTTCTCAGCTACGTAGCGGAACGAAGCAAGGAAGGTGAGCAAGCTTGGTTGTTCCCTACTGTTGCGCCTGATCAGAAGGGTGCGTTGAGAGCTTGGGCGAAATGGTGGGGTCGCCATTTACGCAACCACGTAGGCGTCACGGATACCAACAAGGTTTTCCATAGCTTCCGGCACGGCTTTCAGGATGCCCTTCGCCAAGCGACACCCGACGAAGAATTGCGGGATGCGTTGGCAGGGCGAAGCAGCGGTAAGTCTGTCAGCCGAAGGTATGGGGCAAAGGCCATGCTGGAGCGTTGGGGGGTGAAGGCCCTCAAGTCCGCAATCGACAAAATCAACTATCCGGGTCTGGACCTATCGCGTGTCCGAGCCCCGGGTGCAGTAACCTCTTCTCGCGGCATCAAAAGAAAATGACACCTGCTCCCTTCGCTCAAGAAGAACTGCAAGCAGCAAGCTACGCCACCCTGAGGGCACACGCGACCTCCGAGCAAGCTAAAGCGCTCGTCGTGAAGCTCGCGGCAATGGTGGAGGAGCACACCATCCAAGCTGGACTGCGCCAAAGGAAACGAAGGGACACAGCAGGGAAGCTGGAGTACGCCACAGGAGCCTTCTTGGCTGACCTACTGCGCCCGCTGGACGCGGAGGAGCCTAATGGCTGGGTGTATCGGTCCTTGAAGAAGGCATCCTTCACTGGGAAACCTGTGGGACGGCATGCTTTCAACCAGCTGATAGAAGGGCTAAAGGGTCTCGGCTTCTTGCAGCACGTGCTGGGACACAAGGTGTCAGACGAACCTGGAGAGTACGCGGCGCGCTTCCGCGCAACGCCGGCCTTGCTGAAGCTCTGCATTGATAACGGTGTGTCTCCAACCGCCACGCTTGATCACTTCCAATTCGAATACGATCTACCCAAGCATCCTCTCCACCTTCGGGCACGGAAGCTCAAGAGCTTCTATGACACCAGCGAACTCGTTGGGAAGCCCATGGAGTTCGAGAGGACAGGTGTGATCGGAGGGATGGAACATGCAATCCGCGAATTGAATGAGTTCTTCAACAAGCAAACACTGCGAGGCGGGAAACACCAAGGCTACATTCGTATCTTTCAGAACGGTGACGATCCAGATTTCGACTGGAACAAGGGTGGCAGGCTGTATAGCCAGCCGTTCACTGAGAGCTACCAAGTGAAGTCTTCTGAGGTTCGGCGCAGGATGACAATCAACGGTGAGCCGGTAGCGGAAATAGACATCAGCGGGAGTTATCTCACGATTTTCTTGTCGCTGTATGGTCTCCAACTGGACCTTATCGACGACCCGTATTCACTCCCGGGGCTCGGAGTAGAGCACCGTGGAGCCGTGAAGTTATGGTTCGTCGGAACATTCGGCAGTGCGAAACCCATCGTGAGATGGCCGTCGAAGATGCTTAAGAAAAACCCGAGCCTTCGGAATTACCGCGTTGCTGAAATCACCGAGGCCGTCTTCGCCAAATTCCCGGAGGTGAGGAGCTGGGGCGAGCCACTGAATGGCCGCTCCTGCGGCTGGTCTGACCTCATGTATCTTGAGAGTGCTGTGATGTTCACCACCATGCTTGATTTGATGCACCAACACCAAACTCCAAGCCTGAGTGTCCATGACAGTCTAATTGTTCCAATTTCGAAAGCTGAACTGGCCAGTCAAACGTTGAGGGACAGTTTTCAGTCTCAGCGGAAGGTGTTTCCCAGATTGAAGGTCAACTTGCCTGCATCCTGAGCTGTTGCAAAAATAAAAGTGATAAAGCGGGTCCAGAGAGACACTGGGATGGAACAAGGAAGCCAAGGAAGCCAAGGAAGCCAAGGGGGGAGGATTGATAGATGTATATGGTTGGAGGACAGAAATAGAGAGGGGAGTGGAGGCGAGAGACAAGGCAGAACGAACGAAGGAGGCACACAGGTATACGGGGACCGTTATTGTTTATGACCGATTAGGGCGCTCGCTTGCGTGACAC
>JBOHIT010000673.1:0-6745 GCA_050726155.1 Bradyrhizobium sp. | reverse complement strand
ACCATGTTCCACGAGGCCGCGCGAAAAACCTATGACTGCGCGATCTGCATGTATCACGATCAGGCGCTGATCCCGATCAAGACCATCGCATTCGACGACGCCGTCAACGTCACCCTGGGACTACCGTTCATCCGCACCTCCCCTGATCACGGCACCGCCTTCGACATCGCCGGCACCGGCCGCGCCAACCCATCGAGCCTCGTCGCGGCGCTGCGGCTTGCCGCGCGCATGGCGGCTGCAAAACCTTGACCGCGATCGACGATCTGCCGCCGCTGCGCGACGTCATCCGCGAACATTCCCTGTCGGCACGCAAATCGCTCGGCCAGAATTTCCTGCTCGACCTCAACCTCACGGCCAGGATCGCGCGCGTCGCGGGGCCGCTCGAAGACGCCACGGTCATCGAGGTCGGCCCCGGTCCCGGCGGGCTGACGCGCGCGTTGCTGGCACTCGGCGCGCGGCGCGTCATCGCGGTCGAACGTGATGAGCGCGCGGTGGGACCGCTGGAGGCGATCGCGAAGCGATATCCGGGCCGGCTTGAAATCGTCATTGCCGACGCACAGACTTTCAATCCCCGCCCCTATCTGGGCAGCGACAAGGCCAAGATCGTCGCCAACCTGCCCTACAACATCGCGACCGCGCTGCTGGTCGACTGGCTGTCGATCGAGCCGTGGCCGCCCTGGTACGACATGATGGTGCTGATGTTTCAGCGCGAGGTCGCCGAACGCATCGTGGCGCAGGAAGATGACGAGGCTTACGGCCGGCTCGCCGTGCTGGCGAATTGGCGCGCCGAGACCAAGATCCTGTTCGACATATCGCCGGCCGCTTTCGTGCCGCAGCCCAAGGTCACCTCTTCGGTGGTACGGCTGGTGCCGCGGCAAACACCGGCGCCGTGCGACCGCCGTGCGCTCGAGCAAGTGGCGGCTGCCGCCTTCGGCCAGCGCCGGAAAATGCTGCGCCAGAGCCTCAAATCGCTGTCGGTCGATCCGGCCCGACTGGCCACAGCCGCCGGCGTCGATGCGACCCGGCGCGCCGAGACCATCCCGGTTTCCGGCTTTGTTGCCATGGCCCGGGAATTGACCGATATACGAAACACAAAATCGAACGTTCCCTGAGGAGAAAATGCCGTGCCACTGATGCGTCGCCAATCGCTGGTCAAATTCGATGCGCCCCTGTGCGAAACCATCGTCGACACGCCAAAACCCCAAGGCAAGGAAGTGCTGGTTCGCATCGAGCGTTGCGGCCTGTGTCATTCCGACCTGCATATCCAGGACGGTTACGCCGATCTCGGAGGCGGCAAGAAACTCGATACCACGCGCGGCATGACGCTGCCGTTCACGCTCGGCCACGAGATCGCGGGCGTGGTCGAGGAGGTCGGCCCCGACGCGCCGAAAGACCTGATCGGAAAGAAGCAGGCGGTATTTCCGTGGATCGGCTGCGGCCAGTGCCGCGACTGCGCCAATGGCGACGAGAACCTCTGCGTCAAGCAGCGCTTCCTCGGCGTCTCCATTGACGGCGGCTTTGCCAGCCACGTGCTGGTGCCGGACGCGAAATATTTGCTGGATTACGATCCGCTCCCGGTCAACCAGGCCGCGACGCTGATGTGCTCCGGCGTTACCGCCTATGGCGCGCTGAAGCGCCTCGTCGATCGCCCGCGGCAGCGCAATCTGCTGCTGATCGGCTTGGGCGGCGTCGGAATGATGGGTCTTTCATTTGCTCAAGCGATGTTCAAGCAGAACATCTCGGTCGCTGACTTGAGCCCCGCCGCACGCGACAGCGCCCTGAAGAACGGCGCCACCACCGCGTACGATCCCGCCGAAGCCGATGTGCTCAAGCGCATGGTCAAGGAGACCGAAGGCGGCTTTGACGGCGTGGTCGATTTCGCCGGCAATGAAAAGTCCATGGCCTTCGCGGTCGGCGCCGTCGCGCGTGGCGGCAAGATCGTGGTCTCCGGCCTGATGGGCGGCAATTTCAGCCTGCCGATGGTGCAATGGGTCTACAAACGCATGACCATCGAAGGCTTCATGGTGGGCACGCTGGCCGAGGCCAAGGAGCTGATGGCGCTGGCCCGCGCCGGCAAGATCAAGCCGACGCCGATGAAGGAAGAACCGATGGCCGACGTCCAGAAATGGATCGAGGAGCTGCGGGCCGGCAAGGTGGTCGGGCGGATTGTGCTGAAGAATTGAGGCCATTGTCATTCCCCGATGCGCAATTGCGCATCTGAGGGCGTGCGCAACGCGAACCCGGAATCCATAACAACATGCATTGGCGTCCAATGGATTCCGGGCTCTCGCTTCGCGAGCCCCGGAATGACGGCTACTATTTCGCCGCCCGTCTTGACCGGCCGAACAAAGCGCTCAGTTGGCTTTGAGTGCGGTGAAGCTAACCACCTCCTGATCGCTGGACAGCTCCTGCTGAAACGATCGAGCCGCACGCTGCTCAGCGTTAACGCGACGTCGCAGCCTCGAACGCCTGCTCCGTTTCCCGGACCAGCGCGCCAAACAATTCGCCTGCCGTATGGTGACGCAGCAGCGCTGCCGACTGACCGGCATAGAGGATGAGCAGGTCGCTCCGTCCCTGCTTGATCGCCTCCGGCCGCAAGCTGTTGGTCAACCAGTTCTGCGCCGGGTATGGCGCGAGATCGTCACCGTAGGCAGCCATTTCCTCGGAATAGCCGCTGCGAATGGCGCGGGCCAGCCGCCCCGAGAACACGCGCGACAACGTGGTGTCCTGTGCCGCTTGCGAAAACAGCGCCGCCCGATGCAGTGCCGATGTGCCGGATTCCTCGCAGGCCAGAAACGCAGTCCCGACCTGCACGGCATCGGCGCCCAGCGTCAACGCCGCTGCGATGCCTCGACCGTCAGCAATGCCGCCGGCGGCGATGACGGGAATCCTCACCGCATCGCGCACCTGGGATATCAGGGAGAACGTGCCGACGAGCGAGCGTTCAGGCGGCTGCAGGAACGACACCCGGTGCCCGCCCGCCTCGGCGCCGGTTGCGACGATCAGATCGATACCCGCGGCTTCGATCGCCCGCGCTTCCTCGACGGTAGTCGCATTGCCGATGGTCAGAATACCGCGGGACCGGCATGCCTGCAGCACCTGCGGCGAGGGAATGCCGAACACGAAGCTGAAAACCGGCGGCGCCGCCTCGATCAGCGCCTCGACCTGTTCATCGTAATTCTGTCCAAAACGGTCGGGGCATTTTGGCGGTTCAATCCCGAGCGCTGCATAATGCGTTCGCAAACGCCCTATGTACCGCTCGAACGCCTCAGCATCGAATTGCGCCATCGCCGCATCGGCATTGTCGACCCAGAGATTCATGGCGAACGGCGCAGTCGTACGTTCGCGAATACGCATCACGATTTCCTTGATTTGACCGGGGGTAAATATCTGGGCGCCGAACGATCCAAGGCCGCCGAGATTAGAGACCGCCGCTGCCAATTCGATCGACGAAAGACCGCCGCCAAATGGACCCTGGACGATCGGGTACCTGATCTTCAGCAATCTCGTTGCCGCGGTCTCATTCCACATCGCCAATTTCCCTGCCCATGGCAAAATGCATCACCGCCCAAATGGGAGATGATCGCATAATACAGATCGAGGAACATGTCGCCTGTCGATGTCGTGATCAGGGATCAGCAACAGGAAACGCAGCGTTCCCAACAATAGAACACAGCGAAGGACGTGAGGACGAGTTGCGACAAATTAACCCGACGGGCCAAATTTCTGTTTTACGGAAACCCAAATCGGCGCTATGAATCTCTTGTCCCGCCCGACAAGAGGGGCGCTCGCGAACGTCACGAACGTGCGGCGGGATGCGGTGGACGCTGCTGTGCCGGAGACGAACGGTGCGTGAGCGTACGGCAAAGGCGTGTGGTCCTGACGTCGCGGTGCTGGCGTCTATGCACCTGGAGGCAACTGTCTCTCAGGGCGCAACGGAGGCAAAAGAGCCGTTCTCCGGGGAGAGCACGCTATAAGCCGTAAAGCCATCGCGCAGGGAATGTCGGATGTTCTCCGCTGAACCTGTATGCTCGTGTGCGCACTTTTCTGTGCACATTGCACGCGAGACCGCGGGTGCAGCGCGCATCCGGCATTCCCTGCGCTCTCTGTTCTCCAGGAGGGCCATCGAAACACAAAGCTTCGGGCGCACCGCGCCGCGAGAAGGCAAGGTCATGCTTGGGCGGCATTTTTATCAGCTTCGCCAAACTCTCGTTGCGGCGCCGTGCCGCTTTTCGCCGGCCGCAGCGGCGGCGGTTCCTTCAGGCGATCCGACGGTTGCAACGGGACCTAGACCGCGTCGAAACAGTAACATTCTTGCCTTTTTTCCAGGCTTTCGCCCCGCCGCTTAGATGGGGCCGGCAAGCCCTAATTATGCCCTACCGGCTCCGGAATTGCGGCCCATTACGACCCAAGTCTTTAACCAAAACCTCGGTCGTGACGCGTCGCGTATCATTACCGGGGATGGCCATGTCAAACCGTTCAGCGAATTTTTTCGCAGCGATTTTCGCCAGTATTTTGATGGGAACCAGTTTTGCCGCCGTGGCGGAGAATGGCGCCAAGGAAACCGGCACCAGCAAGGAGACCGGCATCAAAACGGCAGACAGCTGTCTGCTGGGTCCAAAGGGGCCCCTGCCGGCAGGCGGTCATTGGTATTACCGCATCGATCGCGCGACCAAGCGCAATTGCTGGTACATCGGCGAAGACAAGAACAAATCCGCGCGCGCGACGCCGAAGGATTCGATAAATTCAGCATCGGATCCTGCATCGCCAGTTGCGGCCGATCCTGTTTCGCCTCAGCAGACCATCAATGTGCGCAAATCGATTGCGGATGCGCGCGCCGAACTGACCGCGCCGCAGGCGCGCGTCGAGGACTTGATTGAGCCCCAGACCACGGGTGCCGTGCCTGTTGCCAGCATCGCAAATGGCCCGCGCGCGGTCGCGCCGGATACATCGCTGTCGTCAACGCCAATCACGTCGCGCTGGCCGGAATCAGCCGGCGTCAGTCCGTCGAGCGGTCCGCGCCTTGCCGCCTCGGAGCCGCCGCAAAGCTCGCAGGCCCAGAACTCGCAGACTCAAAGCCCGCCGACCAATGCGACGCCGGCGCGAGAGCCCGCCGTCACTCCGGTCGCGATGACGGCTGCCGATTCATTGCAGGCTAAGCAATCAGCCTCGATGCAGATGCTGCTGCTGACCATGGCCGGCGCGCTGGCGCTGGCGGGCATCACGGCAAGCCTCGTCTTCAGGTTCGGCCGCGCACGGCTGATGCAACCGGAAGCTCGCAACGATCGCCGCGCGATCTGGGATTCGGTTCACACCGAGCGGAATTCGCCGTCGATGTTCCCCGATGAGGACACGCCGATCTGGCGCCGCGATGCCTCCCGCAATGCTGCCCGCAACCTGCCACGCGATCCGCGCGCGCCCGACGATCCGGAACGGCGGGTGACAGAAATGCTGGCGCGGCTGGCGCGCAGCGCGCAGACGTAAATCGGCGAAGAGCCGGATTATTTTTCGAGCTGGCGCTGCAGGTTACGGACGAACTCAGTCAGACCGGTGCGGCGCTCGCGCTTCAGCCGCTCGGCCTTGAGGATCGACTGCACCTCGGCGAAGGCATGGTCGACTTCCTGATTGACGACGATGTAGTCGTATTCCGCCCAATGGCTCAGCTCATGGGTGGCGCGGTCCATCCGCCCGCGGATGACCTCGTCTGAATCCTGGGCGCGGGTGTGCAGGCGCCTTTCGAGATCGGCGGCCGACGGCGGCAGGATGAACACGCTGACCACGTCGGCGCGGGCTTTCTCGCGCAATTGTTGCGTGCCCTGCCAGTCGATATCGAACAGCACATCCTGCCCGGCCGACAGCGCCGCCTCGACCGGCGCGCGCGGCGTCCCGTAGCGATTGTCGAACACGGTGGCCCATTCGAGCAGTTCGCCGTTTTTGGCCATCGCTTCGAATTTTGGCTTGTCGACGAAGAAATAATCGCGGCCGTCGACCTCTCCCGGCCGCATCGGCCGTGTGGTCGCCGATACCGACATCTTCAGGCCCGGCATCTTCTGGATCAGCATGCGCGACAGCGTGGTCTTGCCCGCGCCCGACGGCGAGGACAGCACGAACATCAGGCCGCGTCGTTCAACTCCGTCGAAATGACCAGCCGTCATCGCTCACTCCAGATTCTGGACCTGCTCGCGGAACTGCTCGACCACGTTCTTCATCTCGAGCCCGGTATTGGTCAACTCCAGATCGTTCGATTTCGAACAGCAGGTGTTGACCTCGCGGTTGAATTCCTGGGCGAGGAAATCGAGCCGGCGTCCGACCGGACCGCCCTTGCCGATCATCTCGCGGGCCTGGGCGACGTGGGAAGCAATGCGGTCGAGTTCCTCGCGGATGTCGGCCTTGGCTGCGATCATGATCGCTTCCTGATTGAGGCGATCGGGATCGAAGCGATCGGAGGTCTCGAGCAACGCTGCGATCTGTTCGGCCAGACGCGCTTTGATCGCTTCCGGCTTGCGGCCCGGCGCGACTTCCGCCCGCTTCGCGAGCTTCTCGATCTCGTCCATGCGCTGGTTGAGAATCTGGCCGAGGGTGACGCCCTCACGGCGGCGCATCTCGACCAGATTAGCCAGCGCCTGTTCGAACGCGGCAGCGGCGGCGTCCTTCGCCGCCTTGTCCTCGGCCTCGTCGCTTTCGGGCTCGACGACCTCGATGACGCCCTTGATGCCGAGCAGGCCGTCGATGCTGGGGGCCACAG
>JBOHIT010000672.1:0-5625 GCA_050726155.1 Bradyrhizobium sp. | reverse complement strand
CCCCAGCCCTCCCCCGCAAGCGGGAGAGGGAGCGCACCTTCGTCACGGCGCAAGACGCAATCCACCATCGCCGTCACGCCGGCGTCGCAGCGCCTGCGTCCGCAATCCGCGTCGCCAGCGCCTTGTCGATGCGACGGCCGTCGAGATCGACGATTTCGAAGCGCCAGCCTTCCGCCTCGACCTGCTCGCCGACGTCGGGGATCGCCCCGAACTGCTGGAGCAGGAAGCCGGCCATGGTTTGATACTGGCGCGACGACGGCAGTTCGATCTGCAGCAAGTTCGCGAACTCGACGGCGGGCATCCAGCCCGAGATCAGATACGAACCGTCGTCGCGCTTCACCGCGGCGGCTTCCGGCGGTCCCTCTTCGGTATGGAAGCCGCCGACGATCGATTCGAGAATGTCCGCACTGGTGACGACGCCCTGGAAGGCGCCGTACTCGTCATGCACCAGTCCCATATGCACCGGGGAATCGCGCAGGATCGCAACCACGTCCCTCGCATCGAGGAATTCAGGAATGATCGGCGCTTCGCGGACCAGCTTGCGAATGTCCGGCGTTTGCCCCGACAGATAAACGTCGAGCATGTCCTTGGCCTGCACGATGCCGAGCGCCGCATCGGCGTCGCGGTCGAACACCACAAAGCGGGAATGGTTGCGGCCGGCGAGTGCTGCAAGGATAATTTCAGGAGGATCGGCCAGATTGATCATGCTCACTTCGGGGCGCGGCGTCATGACGGCGCCGACCGGAAGATCGCCGAGACGCATGACGCCGGCGATCATTTCCTTTTCGCCGGGTTCGAGCACGCCGGCGTTCTCGGCTTCGACGACTAAAGTCCGGATTTCGTCTTCGCTGACTTTCCCTTCGGCCTCGCCGCGCTGGCCGAGCAGCCACAGCAATCCCTTGCCCGAGCGATCGAGCAGCCACACCAAAGGTGACGAAATTTTCGAGAGCAGCATCATGTAAGGGGCGACGCGCACCGCCACCGATTCCGGGTCGCGCAAGGCGATCTGCTTCGGCACCAGTTCGCCGATGATCAGCGAGGCGTAGGTGATGACACTGACCACGACGCCGACGCCGATCGCGTCAGCGAGACCCTGCGACAATCCGGTCTCGACCAGCAGGTTGGTCAAACGCTGACCGAGCGTGGCGCCGGAGAACGCGCCGGACAGCACGCCGATCAGCGTGATCCCGATCTGGACCGTCGACAGGAATTTGCCGGGATCCGACGCCAGCGCCAATGCGCGCCGGGAACCCGTGACATTCTTTTCGACCAGCCCCGCCAGCCGTGCCGGCCGTGACGAGACGATGGCCAACTCGGACATCGAAAGCAGGCCATTGGTGACGATCAGGACCGTTACGATCCCGAGTTCCAGATAAAGCATTGTCTCCCTTTGCGGACGCAAATTCCAACGTAGGGGGAGGCTTTATCAGAGCAGCGGGCCCGCGGCGAGTTTTAGCTCGCCGTCCCGGCGGAGGCCAATCTCCATCGTCGTCCCTGCCCAGGGCGTGAACCCATACACTTGGAGCGGACGGCGGACGTCTACTTTGGTGCGCAGAACGGACTCAATTCGGGCACGGACCTATGTCCGAAAGTGCCATGAGGAGACTCATGCACCGCAACAAACGATAACGCTATTCTATCACCTCGTCGGCGCGGGTGAGCACGATCGCCGGCACATCGAGGCCGAGCGCCTTGGCGGTCTTGAGGTTGAGCACCGTCTCGTATTTGGTCGGAGCCTGCACCGGCAGGTCGGCCGGCTTCTCGCCCTTGAGGATGCGATCGACATAGCCGGCCGCCTTCCGGTATTGGTCGATGTAGTCTGCCCCGTAGGAGATCAGGCCGCCGGCGGCGACGAAGGAGCGTTCGGAGTAGACCGCGGGCAGCTTGTGCCGGGCCGCAAGCGTGATGATCAGATCACGATGAAGCGTCGCGACCGCGCTCGCCGTCACGACCAAACCGCCATTTGGAGCGCGCGCGAAGGCCGCGACGGCGCGCTCGATCTCGCCGGCGTCGCGCACATTGACCGGGTTCACGTCCACCCCCAGCGACGGCGCCGCGGCCTGGATTGCGCCGAACTGGCCGGTGCCGGCAGGTTGGGTGGGATCGCGAAGGATAGGCGCTCGCGTCACGCCCGGCGCGATCTGCTTGAGCAGCTCCAGCCATTTCCCGCCGATGCTGTATTCGAAAGCCATGAAACCCGTGGCGTTGCCGCCCGGCCGCGCCAGGCTATCGACGAGGCCGCCGCCGACCGGATCGACGACGACCGGGAACACGATCGACACGATGCGGGTCGCCTGCAGCAGCGCCCTCACTGGTCCGGCGCCATGGGCCAGGATGACGTCGGGCGCGAGCGCGGCCAATTCCGTCGCGTGTCGGCGAATCTCGGTGGCATTGGCGCCGGCCCAGCGGGTGTCGATCCGCATGTTGCGGCCGATGACCCAGCCCAATAGCGCCAGTTCCTGCAGGAACGCCCCGACCCAGGCCTGATATTGCGGATCATCCGAGGATGCGTTCAGGAGGATGCCGATGCGCCGCATCCGCGCGGCCTGCTGCGCGCGCGCGGTGAGCGGCCACGCTGCTGCTGCACTACCCACAAACGTAATGAACTCGCGCCGCTGCATGTGCCCTCCAAGCCCAGGAGACAGCATCTTATCGGCTTAAACGAGCACATCGATAGGGGCTGAAATCGACTTCAAACCATTGCCGCAGCGCAAAGCCAGACCCCTTCGCCAGCTCGCAGGGCTGATATAGCTTTATCGGAGTCGTCCGGCAATCTTGCCTCTGGCTGCAGGCGTTGCCGGTCGTGTCGTAGATCGCGACGGCGGATATCGTTTGATAATTGGCTATGCGGCTGACACCGACTGATACACATGTATGGAGAGCTACAATGAATCGACGCAGCACTCTGAGTGTCTCTGCGACAATCGCGTTGGGACTTGCCTTGTTTGGCATCGTTGCGGGGAGAACGGCAAGTGCCGCTGAGATTAAGCTCCTAAGCGCCGTGGCTTTGCATCCGGCAATTGACGCACTGATACCGGATTTTGAAAAATCCTCGGGACACAAAGTAACCGTCGCCTACGGCACGGCGGGCGCTGTCGCGGAACGTGTTCAAAAGGGTGAGGCTGCCGATATCGTAATAAGCTCTGTGCCAATGATCGATCGACTTCAAGCGCAGAGCAAAGTCGTAGCTGGGGACCGCGTCATCATCGCGAAGGTCGGTGTTGGTGCATTTGTGCGCAAGGGTACCGCGAAGCCCGACATCAGTTCGGCAGACGCCTTCAAACACTCGATGTTAGCCGCAAGATCGATTGCTTATCCTGACCCGGTCGGTGGCGGTGCCAGTGGCATTTACGTGGCCAGCTTGCTCGAACGATTGGGCATCGCGGGGGAAATGAAACCCAAGACCAAGCTGCTTCCTCCAACGGAAGTGCTGTACGGAAGCGTTGCCAGCGGCGACGTTGAAGTCGGATTCAATCAAATCAGCGAAATATTGGCTCAACCGACCGTCGAATTCGCTGGCCCGTTGCCGTCAGCGATTCAGAACTACACCCAGTTCGCCCCCGGCATCGTTGCCGACAACAGTCAGACCGACGCCGCAAGAGCGCTGGTCGCGTTCCTTTCCTCGCCTGCTGCCCAGACCGTTCTGAAGGCAAAGGGTTTCGAATAAAGTGCGAGGCGTGCCACAAGGAGCCCCCTGGCGACTATTCGTCTCAGAATTACCTGCCGATGTCCGAGTTGGGTCAATCGCGTCCCTTTAAGAGCGTGCCGCGAACGTCTGCTCTTACCCGATCAGCAGACATCGCCGACAAGCGCGTCCTCAACAGCATCTATTGGATCATACGCTTAGACGCTCCTTGGCGTGACCTACCATGTCCTACGGTCCCCGCATCGCTTGTTGTAATCGTTCAACCGGTAAGCCGCGGCGTATCGGTCCCCGCGTGCCCGCCTTCGCTAAAGCTTGGCCGGACCTCATACCACAACACCGGCGGAGCCTCTTGACGCGCCGAAGTCCACCTTCGGATGAGGGCGGTCGGCGGACACAGGTCGCGGGGACGACATCAACTGGAATCTCACCCCACCGGCTGGAACGATTCCGCGCGAGCCATCGCCCAGGCCTCGCGGAAGCGCGGATCGCTGGTGCCGTCGATCAGCTCACCCGGCCGCAGCGCCGGATAGAGTTTTGCGAACGTCAGCACCTCGGTCGTGGAGGTTCGCTGCGAGAAATGGATCGGCCGCAATTGCTGCGGATGTTCGAGGCCCGCGGCGGCCAGCAGTTCGGCCAGCGCATGCAGCGTGGCGTGATGATAATTGTAGACGCGATCGATCTTGTGCGGGACCACCAGCGCGCGTGCCCGTGACGGGTCCTGCGTGGTCACCCCGGTCGGGCAACGGTCGGTATGGCAGCTCAGCGACTGGATGCAGCCGAGCGCGAACATGAAGCCGCGCGCCGAATTGCACCAGTCCGCGCCGATCGCCATCGCGCGCGCCATGTCGAAAGCGGTCGCAATCTTGCCGGCGGCGCCGATGCGGATGCGGTCGCGCGCATTGATGCCGATCAGCGCGTTGTGGACGAAACTGACGCCCTCGCGCATCGGCATGCCCAGATGGTCCATGAATTCCAGAGGGGCGGCGCCGGTGCCGCCTTCATTGCCGTCGACCACGATGAAATCAGGATAGATCCCGGTCTGCAGCATCGCCTTGCAGATCGCGAGGAATTCCCAGGGATGGCCGATGCACAGCTTGAAGCCGGCAGGCTTGCCGCCGGACAGCCGCCGCATCTCGCCGATGAACGCCATCATTTCCAGTGGCGTCGAAAACGCGCGGTGGCTGGCCGGCGAGATGCAGTCTTCGCCCATCGGCACACCCCGGATCAGCGAAATCTCTTCCGAGACCTTGGCTGCCGGCAGCACGCCGCCATGTCCGGGCTTGGCGCCCTGGCTGACCTTGAGTTCGACCATCTTGATCTGGTCGTCGGACGAGATTTTGGCGAACAGTTCGGGATTGAAGCTGCCGTCGCCGTTGCGGCAACCGAAATAGCCGGAGCCGATTTCCCAGATGATGTCGCCGCCGTTCTCGCGGTGATAGGGGCTGACGCCGCCCTCGCCGGTGTCATGCGCGAAGCCGCCGCGCTTCGCGCCGGCATTCAATGCGCGCACCGCGTTGGGACTGAGCGCGCCAAAACTCATCGCCGAGATGTTGAAGACCGAGGCCGAATACGGCTTGGTGCAATCCGGACCGCCGATGGTGACGCGAAACTCCGGGTTGGTATGCGCCTTCGGCGACATCGAATGGTGCATCCATTCGTAGCCTTCCTTGTAGACGTCCTCCTGGGTACCGAACGGCCGCTTGTCGAGCTGCATCTTGGCGCGCTGATAGACCAGGGCGCGGGTGTCGCGGGAAAACGGCATGCCGTCCTTCTCGCTCTCGAAGAAATACTGCCGCATCTCGGGGCGGATCTCTTCGAGCAGAAAACGGATGTGGGCGGAGATCGGATAGTTGCGTAAGACGGCGTGGTTCTTCTGCGTGAGGTCGCGAATGCCGAGTGCCGTGAGGGCGGCGAAGATACCGATCGGAATCAAGACCAGATCGAACACCTTGTGATCGGCAAGCCCGATGCCGATCAGC
>JBOHIT010000671.1:0-3741 GCA_050726155.1 Bradyrhizobium sp. | reverse complement strand
CCGCCGCACAGGCCGAAGTGGCGCGGACGCTGGGTCGGGTCTATCTCGGCCGCGACGCGTCCGAACAGGTGCTGCGCGGCCGCATGTCCCGCGGCGTCACCGAACGCATCAACGCGGTGTTGTGGTTTTCGGATCTGCGCGGCTCGACCGCGATCAGCGAGAGCATCGAGCCCGGCCAGATCATCCCGTTCCTGAACGATTACGCGCAGGCTTCCATCGACGCCATCCATGATGCCGGCGGCGAGGTCCTGAAACTGATCGGCGACGGTGTGCTGGCGATGTTCACCCATGAGAACATGGCGATTGCAAAACGCGCCGCGCTGCGCGCCGAACACCGTTTCCGGCACAACATGGCTGCGGTCAGCGCCCGCCGCGCCGCCGAGGGCGTGGCGGTGACGTCGGCCCATGTCGGCCTCCATGTCGGCGAGGTCTTCTACGGCAATATCGGCAGCGAGGACCGGCTCGATTTCACCGTGGTGGGCCCCGCGGTCAACGAGGTCAGCCGCATCGCCTCGATGTGCCGTTCGGTCGACCGGGAACTGCTGACCTCGCAGGCGTTCCGCGGCGGGCTCGATGCGGCGGGACGAAACTATCTGGTCTCCACCGGCCGCTACGCGCTACGCGGCATCGGCCGCGCCCAAGATCTCTACACGCTCGATCCGGACATTGCGTCGGATGAAGTGGTGACCGGCAAATACGAGCGGTATCTCGCGAGCTAGGCTGGAGTTAGACTGTCTTGGCGCGCAGCGTGTAAAGCCCGACCGCCACGAGCGAAAACACCGTCAGCACCACGCCGAGCGCGAACAGCGCCTCATGCGAGATCGTCGCGGCCAGCCAGACGCCGATCGCCGCCGTCATCATCTGCCAGAAGCCGACCAGCGCCGAGGCTGCACCCGCCTTTTCGCCGAACGGGGACAGCGCCTGTGCTGTCCCTAAGGGATTGACGATGCCCATGCCGAGCAGGAACACGCTCGTGGCGGCGAGAAACGGCAGGAAGCTTGGGCTGTACAGCGACACCAGCAGCATTGCGACACTGCCGGTGGCGGCCGCGAACAATCCGCCGCGGATCGAGCGGTCGAGCCCGTAGCGCGGCGCCAGTCTGGTCGCCAGCATTCCGGAGGCGAACACGATCAGCACGGTGCCTGCGAAGAACAGGCCCAATTGGATCGGCGTGAAATGCATCGCCTCGATCAGGATGCGCGGGGCGGCCGAGAACATTGCAAACAGCCCGCCCATGATCAGGCTCACGGTCGCGGCCGGCACCACGAAACGACGATCGGCGATCAGGCCGAAGTAATTTTTGGCAATCGCCAGCGGATCGAGCGGCGTCCGCGTCGCATGATGGGTCTCGCCCAGTACGGTGCCATAGGCGAGTGCGCCGAGCACGGCAAAGGCGGCGACGAGCGCGAATTCGGAACGCCAGCCGAAATAATGATCCAGCGCGCCGCCGAGCAGCGGCGAGAAGCCC
Source organism: Bradyrhizobium sp. (assembly GCA_050726155.1). Classification (GTDB taxonomy): domain Bacteria; phylum Pseudomonadota; class Alphaproteobacteria; order Rhizobiales; family Xanthobacteraceae; genus Bradyrhizobium. The sequence goes on along the minus strand of JBOHIT010000671.1, from coordinate 2,273 downwards.
GGTGCTGCCGCCATCGCGATCATGATCAGCGCCATCGCGCGCGCCAGCGCTGGGCCGGAGAACAGGTCGCGCGCGATCGCCCGCGACAGCACGGAGGTGGCGCAGGCGCCGGCGGCCTGGATCACGCGGCCGGTCAGGAGGTTGGGCAGGTCGGTGGCGAGACCGCACCAGATGCTGCCGGCAAAGAACACGGCAAACCCGATCAACACCGGCCAGCGGCGGCCGTAACGGTCCGAGATCGGTCCGACCACGAGCTGGCCGACCGCAAACACCGCCAGGAAGATGGTGATGGCCGATGTAACCGCAGCGCTCGTGACCCTAAGCGAGGCCGCCATCTGCGGCAGCGAGGGCAGCAGGATGTTGGTCGCCAGCGTCCCCGTGGCGGCGAGTGCCGCCAGCACCGCGATCTGCGCCACGGTGGAGGAGGCCTCCGGACGGGGCCTTGCGTCGATCGCTACGGTCTGGTCGGCCATGGAGGGTTCCCAAGTTCTATTTGAAATGATGAGTATCATATAAAACGAGATTGGGAAGCCAAAAGGGATGCTGGCGGGAGATTTGGAAGAAAATATCCACCAAGGCCGTCATTGCGAGCGAAGCGAAGCAATCCATCTTACCATGAAAGGAAGAATGGATTGCTTCGTCGCTACGCTCCTCGCAATGACGGTGGCTAGCACCGTGCCGCGTCGCCGACCATGTCCGGCTGCCGCGCCAGCGAGACCGCCGGCGACATCAGGATGACCAGCGCTTGCGCGGCGAAGATCGCGGCGGCCAGATAGAGGCAGGCTTCGGCGCTGTAGAGGCCGCCGACGATGGCGCCCAGCGCCGAGCCGAGCGGGCGCGCGCCATAGCTCATGATGTTGATGGCGGAGACACGTCCGAGCAGCGACGGCGGCGTTACCGATTGACGCAGCGTGGTGGTCGAGATCACCCACAGGATCGGGCCGACGCCGAGCAGGAAGAAGCTCAGGCCCGCCAGCAGCGGCGTCGGAACGATCGTGGTCAGCGCCATTACGGCGGCGGCGACGAAACCGGTCACCGGGCCGAGCCCGATCACGGTGCCGAAGGCGAGGCGCTTCATCACGCGGGTCGCCAGCAGCGCGCCGACCACCATGCCGACGCCGTACATCGCCAACGTCGTGCCGACGCCGGTGGCGGACAGGCCGAGATGGCGCACCGCATAGGGCACGAACACCGCGAGCAGCAGGAATGACGCCGTGTTGAAGATGAACTGGGTGATGAACACCGGCCGCAGCAACGGGTGATGCAGCACGAATGCAGCACCTTCCTTGATATCCTGCATCGGATGACGGCGCGGCGCGGGTGCGCGGGTCGGTTCGTAGATGCCGGACAGCAGCACGACTGCGATGACAGACAGCGCCGCCGCGAACCCGAAAGCAGGCGCGGCGCCGACCCATCCGACCAGCACGCCGCCGAGCGCGGGGCCACTCGCGAATGCCACGGTGCGCGCGAGTTCAATCCGCGCATTGGCCGCGGGCAACAGTTGCGGACCCACCAGCGACGGCACCAGCGCGGGCGCGGCAACGCTGTAGGCCACCGTGCCGCACACGGCGACAAAGCCGAGCAGGGCCAGCAACGGCAGCGTCATCCAGCCGAGCCAGATCAGCAGCAGGATTCCGCCCAGCGCCGCGGCGCGCAGCGCTTCCGAGCCCGCCATCAACCAGCGCCGCGAGATCCGGTCGGCGAGCAGGCCGGCGGGGATCGCAAACAGGATGAAGGGCAGCGTCAGCGCGGTTTGCAGCAGGCCGGTCTGGCCTTCGCCGACGCCCAGCAGCAGCACCGCGACGATCGGCGCGGCGGCAAGCGCAATCTGCTCGGCCGATTGCGCGGCGAGGTTGGACCAGGCGAGGCGGTTGAAGGTCGGCGGCAGCGTCGTCTCGGTGGCGGGCATGGCGTGATTCCCTGAAGGGTTCGATTGGCCTTCATTGTCCGGATCCAGGACATCCGAACCCACCCGTTTCCCGACAAGCTCCACGGCAAGGAGAAAGCCGCCACACGCGAACGTGTGGAGGCGCTTTTGGTAGCTGGCGCAATCACGTTGGCCGAGAACTCACGTCAGATGTCGAACAGGAAGTCGTGCTTGCTGAGTTCATAGGGCCGCACGCCGTTCAGTTCGATCCGGTCGTCGCCGACCTGTACGATGGTGTTGCCATGGTCGCCGGAGATTTTCACGTCGCGAAAGTCCAGCCGGCCGGCATGCTTGAACACCAGCATGTCGATACCGGGATCGAAGTCGATGATCCTGGCTTTGGTGG
>JBOHIT010000670.1:0-14196 GCA_050726155.1 Bradyrhizobium sp. | reverse complement strand
CACCAGTTCGGGGACGACAGGCGCATCGGGCTTGGCTTCCGCAACAACGTCTGCCGGAATGGCGTCGCTCGCGACGGCCTCGGTTGTGGCTTCCACAGCAGGCGCTTCATCGGACACGGCGGCCGCTTCAGGCGCTTCAACAACCGGCGTTTCGGCCGGTGCAGGCTCTGCGGCGGCTTCGACGACCGGGGCGGCTTCCACCGCGGGCTCCTCGGCCGGCGCCGGCGCGAGCGTGACCTCGGGCAGCAAGGCGGCCGACGGCGCGGGATCGCCGGAGATTGGCTGGGCTACGGTCTCGGCAGCGGTTTCGACCGGCGCTTCCACGGTGGCTTCCACCGGCGCATCTGCCGTGGCTTCCGTCGGAGCGGCAGCCTCAGCGCCCTCAACAGGCGCTGCTTCCACCACCACGGGCTCCGTGGCCGCGACCGGCTTCGGCGGCAGCGGCGGGCGCTTGTCCATGCGGTAGCCGAGTGCGCGCAGCACCGAGGCGAAATCCTCGCCGGCCGAACCCGTCAGCGAGGTCATCGCCTGCGTCACGACAAAGCTGCGGCCGTCGAACGCACCGGCGGGCTTTTCGCCGGGCGAACTTTCGCGCCACGCCAGTGCGGGGCGAATGAGATCGGCAAGCCGCTCCAGGATATCGACGCGCACCGCGCGTTCACCGGCCTGGCGATAGCCGAGCACGCGATAGGCGTCGCGCGGCAGCGCCTTGTCGACCGGAAACGAAGTCCGGCCGCTCGACGCCAGATGCTGCGCATTCGACAGGACAGACATGTCGACATTGTCCTGCTTCTCGGCCCACAGCAGCGACGCCAGCGAACGCGCCGCGGGCTTCAACAGGCCGGGGAAATAGATGTGATAGGCGCCGAACCGCACGCCGTATTTGCGCAACGTCGCGCGCGACGGCTGGTCGAGATCCTTCATCTCCGCGGTGATTTTCGCGCGCTCGAGCACGCCGAGCGCCTCGATCAGCTGGAACGCGATGCCGCGGGCGATACCGGTGATGTCTTCAGCCTTGGACAAACCGAACAGCGGCCCCAGCAGCTTTTCGATATGCGTTTTGAGCCACAGGTCGAGCCGCGTCTGCACGGCTTCGCGCGCCGCTCCCGCCAAACGATCGTCGGAAATGATGCGCAGCCGCGGATGCAGCGCGTCGTCGGCCGCGACCAGCTTTGCGACGGCATCGCCGGTCCAGCGGATGGTGCCGTCGGAGGTGAGCACGAATGCATCGTCGGGCGCCGCGGCGAGTTTTTCGGCGCGCGCGTCGATCTCGCCGGCCAGCACCTGCTGTGCCGCCGCCTGCAACGCCTTGGCGTCGCTTCCGGCTTCTGCCGCATCTGGTGCAAAGGTGAAGCCGTCGAGGCGGCCGATCACATGGCCTTCAACGATCACTTCGCCGGTCTTGCCGATTTCCGTATTCAAAACACTGTTCTCCCGCAGGCGGCGCATCAATACACTGGTACGGCGGTCAACGAAACGCTCCGTTAGCCGTTCATGCAGCGCATCGGACAATTTATTTTCGACCTCGCGCGCGATCCCCTGCCAGTGATCGGGGTCACTGAGCCAGTCCGGGCGGTTGGCGACGAAGGTCCAGGTGCGGATTTGCGCGATCCGGCCCGACAGCGTGTCGATATCGCCGGTGACGCGGTCGGCCTGGTCGACCTGGGCGGCGAACCAGGCGTCGGGAATCCGGCCCTGTTTCATCAGGAAACCGTAGAGCGTGGTCACCAGTTCGGCGTGGGCAGCGGGCGCCAGCCGCCGGTAATCCGGGATCTGGCAGGCGTCCCACAGCCGTTCCACGGCTGATGGACCGTGGGCCATCTCCCGCACATCGGCGTCGCGTGCCGCATGATCGAGCACGCGCAAATCCTCGGCAATCGGCGCGCGGGTCAGCACCTCGTGCTGCGGCGACACCGCCAGCGAGACCTGAAGGGCGGCGACGGATGAGAAATCCAGCTTCGAATTGCGCCACTGCAGCATTTTGACGCTGTCGAACGTGTGGTTCTGCAGCGCGTTGACCAGTTCCGGCTCGAACGGCGCGCAGCGGCCGGTGGTGCCGAAGGTGCCGTTGCGCGTAGCGCGGCCGGCGCGGCCCGCGATCTGTGCAAACTCGGACGGATTGAGCCGCCGGAACTGATAGCCGTCATATTTGCGGTCGGAGGCGAACGCGACGTGATCGACGTCGAGGTTCAGCCCCATGCCGACAGCATCTGTCGCAACAAGATAATCGACGTCGCCGTTCTGGAACATCTCCACCTGCGCATTGCGTGTGCGCGGCGACAGCGAGCCCAGCACCACCGCCGCACCGCCATGCTGGCGGCGGATCAATTCGGCGATGGCGTAAACTTCATCAGCCGAGAACGCGACGATCGCGGTTCTTCTCGGTTGCCGCGTGATCTTGCGATCGCCGGCGAATTCAAGCTGCGACAATCTGGGCCGCGTCACGATCGACGCACCCGGCAGCAGCCGCTCGATGATGGGCCGCATTGTCGCAGCACCCAGCAGCAGCGTCTCGTCGCGGCCGCGCCGGTGCAGGATGCGATCGGTGAACACATGCCCGCGTTCGAGATCGGCCGCGATCTGGATTTCATCGACCGCGAGGAACGAGACGTCGATGTCGCGCGGCATCGCCTCCACCGTCGACACCCAATAGCGCGGGTTCTTCGGCTTGATCTTCTCCTCGCCGGTGATCAGCGCGACGCTCTCTTTGCCCGCGCGATCGGCGATCTTGTTGTAGACCTCGCGCGCCAGGAGCCGCAGCGGCAGGCCGATGATGCCAGACGAATGCGCCAGCATGCGCTCGATCGCCAGATGGGTCTTGCCGGTGTTGGTCGGCCCCAGCACCGCGGTAACGCCGGCGCCGGGAGCCCGTTCATGACCGAACGTGGACGAGTAGGAGAAAGCCATATTTTGCAGGTGTTTCTTGTGTTCTTGCCCGACGTTCTTCTTGGCCGCGCGGTTTGAATTGTGTGTCAGTTTGCGACGCTGATGCGGTCGCGGCTTAAGCTCTGGAACGAGCCCGGAACGAATCGCGCCCGAATCGCTGACTCCTGATTAAACTGGCTTCGTTCACCGCAACATCTCGCGTTAGCGCAATATGAGCGACACTAGATCAAGTTTGCCGGGGCTTCACAAGGCGGCGATGAAGGGCGGATTTCCTTAAAAGTTGGTGGGGCCGGAGTCGAATCAGAAGCGAAGAAGAGTCAATGGGATTCCTTAGGTCTCCGTCATCCCCGGACGAACGCACTTGCGTTCGCTCGGGAGGTGCGAGCGCTAGCGAGCCTCGAAGGATGCTGCGCCGCGGGCTGTCGCCCTTCGAGGGCCGCGCTGCGCACGGCCACCTCAGGGTGACGGTCAAACAGCTGCGAAATCCCTACTGCGTCTTCGCCACCCTTGGCGGCGCTGCTGTTGTGACGAAACTGGTGGCCTCCAGCGCCGCGGGGCCGAACGGGGTCGGGATCGTCATGCGGAACGGAACCAGGATCCGCGTGCCCGCGATCGGCACGAAGGCGATCTCGATATTGCGCTGGGTGGCGAGATATTTGATCACGGGCCGATCGGGGATATAGCCCGCGACCGGCGTGAAATAGACCGCGCACACCACGGCCGGGCCGTGATAGCCGCGCTCGGACCGCACGTTTTCCATGCGCTTGTAATCGAGCTTGAGATCGTAGCGCAGCCGACCGTCGAACACGCCGGTGCCGGTGCGGCAGGCCTCCGGCGACAACGGATCGCCAGTGCCGGGCACCCGGATCATCGAGCCGGTCATCGGATCGAGCACGTTCTTGCGATGCGCATCGGTGACGAGGATGCGATCGGGATCGACCGGCGGTTCCGGATCGATCGCGAAATCCTTCACCCCGCCATTGGCGAGCACCAGCCGTATCGTCTCTGACTTCTTCGAGGTGGTGGTGGTCGCGACATAGGCATTGGCGACCAGCGCGCCGTTGACGACGCGGCCCTGGCTCGCCCCCGTGCCGCTGCCGCCGGAAAACGCCTTCAACAGCCCGGAGGAACCGCCCTGCGCGGAGGCCGAAAACGCGTCGTCGCCGATTTCGATGGTCCAGGAACCCTTGCCCACGGGAATGCCCGACAGCGTCGCCTCGTACTGGGCATCGAGCCGCCCCTGCGCGGACGCTTCCAGCGGCGCCAGCCACAGCACGGCGCCGGCCGCAAGGCTGCCGAACAGGCCGAAACGGTGCAAAATAGCGCGTGTGGTCACGAAACTGACGGTCCTGCTGGCGCGAGCTGTTGCTTATTTAAGGACAAAACTCCGGCAAGCAACGCGTGGCCGCCCTTGCGGTGGCTCAATCCGCCGGGAATTGATGATGTCGGCGGGGATTGCGCCCTTTATATGGTACTAACGCCTTGGAATGCCTTCCAAACCGGCTTTTCCGCCGTCTTGAAGCGGCGCAAAATCTCGTCCAAAAGCCCGCAAAACCTTGACGCAACAGGGCGCTCGCCCTATACGTCCGCGGTTCCTGGAAATGGACATGATTTTGGACCCCCGCGCGACGCCATAGTGCGCTCAGCGGTTGCGGGGATGGAAGAGGATTTTTGCGATGTCTCGGCGCTGCGAACTGACGGCCAAGGGCCCGCTGGTGGGTCACAAGGTGAGCCACTCGAACATCAAGACCAAGCGCCGGTTCCTGCCGAACCTGGTCAACGTCACCTTCATCTCGGACGCGCTCGGCCGCAACGTGCGCCTGCGCGTCTCGACCAATGCGCTGAAGAGCGTCGACCACAATGGCGGCCTCGACGGCTATCTGCTGAAAGCCAAGGCCGACGTGCTGTCGCCCCGCGCGCTGGATCTGAAGCGCGCGATCCTGAAGAAGGTCGGCAAGCCGGTGTTCGTGAAGAAGGCGAGCTAAGGGTTTAGCTAAGCTTCATTGGCGGGCTGAGAGTTTTGAACGGCTGGGTCGAAAGACCCGGCCGTTTTTGTTTGTACCGTTGATCAAGAGACCCTAGTTGCGTCGGGGAAGAATGGCTCGGACCGGACGAGTAATCTGTCGAGTAAATCGGACTTCCCCAGCTGTGTTCATACCAAATCGCCACTTGCGATCAGTCCACATTCTTCCACTGAATACATTTTCATCGTCTCTATCACGCTCGATCCACCCCGCCCCACGAAATTTGCTTTCATCGCTCATGACGTCGGTTTCGTTGGATTGGTCAAAAATATAGGCAAGTCCATGCCGGCCACCGCTTCGGCGAAACGGCTCTACCATCAGAGTGGTTGAATCTTTGATAGGTCCAGTGCCGTCTGGATTCCAGAACTCCATTTCGATCTTCGCCCAAGACTGGGTAATGCGAGCATGCATTTTGTGCACACTCAATGGAGGTAGTGCGGACTCGTGTGCACTTCGAAAATCTAGGGAATGTTCATCCCCTTTCGCCGATTTCAGCAGTGCATCGATTCGTGAGAAGTTAGATTTGAGTTCGACATCCCAAATCCCATTTAGGTCGGGATACACCCAATCGTTTAGCTTGGGCAGCCACCGCCAGACCGTTCGCCATAACGGAGTGACAAACACCAACGTAAAAAGTAACTGCACAAGCGCAACGGTCAAACTTAGGGTGACCGTCAAGCCAAATCCTTGAAGAAAAACCGTCGACGCGTTTACCGCGAGCACGACCATCACGGCGAGCCAAGCGATAATCCCCACCAATATTTTAGTTGGGCACAATTTGAACATATAGTGAACATGTAATTCAAATTGGCGTAAGAATCAACGAAATTGCGGTTTTCCAACCCTTCTCAAGGCAGATTTGTGAGGTCTTAGATGAAATTCTTGGCAAGTGCGCATGCGCTATTCGTCGGCTCACGAGACCCCAAGAGTTTCCACGAGGCGTTGCAGATATCCCCACAAAGAAAAGCAAAGCTGTTGGAGGCTCGAAAAGCCATCCGGCAGAGCATTCGAGACAGCGCTAACCGGATTCGCAAGGAAGATAATTTCTGGGATCAAACCTCCCCGGCCCACAGATCTCACAGGGTGAGGCCCGATGTATTGCCAAAATTTTCCACACAAGGATCGGTGGCCTATGACCTTTTGGTTGATCCAGTACACAAGCCCCCGCAGCAACTTGATCTCGACGATGGCATGTACGTCGGCGTGGACTATTTGGAAAATGGACAACCAGATTTGGTCGCGAAGGCTCTGTTCCAGTTGGTTGAAGAAGCGGTAGCTCCGCTTTGCAACGCACGGGGGTGGACCCTGGATAAAACGAAAGAGACGTGTGTTCGTATCGTCTTGGATAAGGAAAGTCATGTCGACATCCCTATTTATTCAGCTCCCCGTGATCGACTGACTGCAATGGATGCGGCCGAAGCTCTAGCGCGGGCTGACTCGGTCGTGAAGAAAGCAGGTCATCGACTTGAGCGGCTTCCGCGGGATAAAATAATGCTCGCGCTCAGAAACGGTACCTGGGATCAATCCGACCCATTAGCGCTTAGCGATTGGGTTGATGGATGTGCGGAGCGATATGGCACAGCGTTCCGTCGTTCATGCCGGTACGTCAAAGGCTGGCGTGATCTAAAATGGCCAAAGGGTGGTCTAACGTCCATCACAATTATGGCCGCAATTGCCGAAGCGCTGGAGGATATGGACGGTACACATCGGAACTTGGATGACGATCAACTGGTATACGAGCTTGTACGGCGTCTCCCAAAAATATTTGAGGAGGACATCTATAATCCTGGATTTCCGAACCAATTTAAAATTTTGAACGAATGGTCAGCCGCAGAACGGCGTGAAATCGTGCGAGCCGCACAAGTACTCGCCGAAGACATGCATGCTGCGCTGAAGGGGACTGGTGTAGCGGAATTAGTGGTCGACGCACTGCAACAAGCTTTTGGCACTCGAATCCCCTATCGTCCCGACTTGGTGAAGATGGCAACCACAATTGCTGAGAAGGTTGCCGCCGAAGCTGCAGCGACGGTACCGCTTCCAAGAATTACGTCGTCGACTTCGGGATAGGTTGTCTTGGGCGACCCGGTCTGGATTGTTAGCGCAACGCTTAAGGCAAAAGGTTTCTCCCTTTCGCGACCGCCGTCCACTTATCGCGGGCCAATCCGAATACACGGAAATGAAGCAACAGTCGAAATTGAAATTCCCGATCTGACATTTGCTACGATGCCGAAGGTATGGCTGATCGATAGCTTTCGCCTCCGTGCAGAGAAGCTAGTCCACGTGAACCACGACGGCACCATCTGCTATGTGGGCGAAGGTGGCCTACCGCTGGACCTTTACGATCCGGGCGGATCAGTTCTTCGGGTCTTAAGAGAAGCCGAGATCGCACTGGAGGGTTCATTTGGCAGCAACGCCGCAAAGGAATACGAAACCGAACTGGCTTTCTATTGGAACGGTGACTACAGCGTTTATGTCGCACTGCCGCCCGACGAAAGGCCGAGAATCTACCATGCTGACCTACTCCGCATAGGAGCGGCCGACAGGTCCCTCGACGTAGTCGTGCCGACCGGTCAGTGGAAGCATACAAACGTCCAAGTCAGGCGGCAGATCACAATCTTATCTTTTGCAGAACCGCTCAGACATAGCGCCGAATTTGCGTCCAGTAATCTCGCGGGAGTACTAGAATGGCTGAGTTCTCAGCGAAGACCTCCTGAGGGTCTACGCGAAGCCATCGTTGCTTCTGCAGCGACGTCCGACCCAATTTTTGTGGTTTCGCCCAATGCGCTGATCGGGTGGAAACCTACGTTGCCTGCAAACATCAAGATGCTTCAGACCGCCGGTGGCAGACGGAAGAAATTTGGTGAGATGCAAATACAAAAATCGCTGGATAAGATCGGCCTTGAGCGAATGACCGGGACGAAGTCTGATTTAAGGAGTGTCGTTGAGCGCAATCTTCTTGGCCGACCGTCGCTAATCGGAAAGCGGATCTCCCTTATTGGGGCTGGAACGATCGGTGGAAACCTGGCGAGGTTGCTTGTTCAGTCCGGAGCCGGTTGCGGCGAAGACTTTACAATCTACGATACTGACGTTTTTCGACCAGGGAATCTGGGTCGGCATGTTTTGGGATTCGTCGATCTCAGAAGGTCTAAAGCGGAAGCGTTGGGAGACTTTCTCCGTGACTTCCATCCGGATGTTCAAGTTAGGCCCTTGAAACGTAATGCTTTGGATGATTGGGACGCTCTCCAACGATCGGATTTGATTATCGATGCAACGGGCGACTACAACGTGGCAGCAGCTTTGAACCACCTTCGGATGAAATCGAAGAGCGTTGGAAACGACGTAGCTATCCTGCACGCTTGGGTTTTTGGAAACGGGATTGCCGCACAAACATTCTTAAATCTCAAGGATGGACTTGGTTGCTATCGCTGTTTGAGACCGGCGTTCGACGGACCTTGGCGATACGCTCCCGTGAAGGACGTTAAGCAGCAAGTAAGTTTAGCGCCGGCGATCTGCGGCGAAGCTGGATATATACCATTTTCTGCAGATGCTCCGGTTGCAGCAGCTAGCCTCGCACTCCTTGCGGCGCTCGATTGGGCCGCCGATAAACCCGGGCAGCGTCTGCGTACGATTACCTTAAACTTCGATGAGGGGAAGGAAGTGAGATGGACGTCGCCCTCGCGGGTCAATGGATGCATGGCCTGTGGCTCTTGACCCACAAAATCTGCCGACGACCATCTTGCTTGCGAAGTCGTTGCTCGCTGCTGTTAGCATCGATGTAAAGCAGCACGGACAGCACAAAGAACGAGGTGGAATCTTATTAGGTTTTCGCCGCGGACCGCATCTCCATATCGACGAGGCGACCGTTCCAATGCGGATGGATGTGGGGACGATGTTCGCTTTTCGGCGTTCATCAGTGGGTCACAGAGAAATTGCAATAAAGCGCTGGCATGAATCAAATCGGACAATCGACTGGGTAGGGGAATGGCATTCGCATCCTGAGGAGAGTCCATCCCCGTCATCCATTGACCTCCGAAGCTGGCGAGAAATTACCCGAGGCCGAGCTGTACCGATGGCATTTCTAATCATCGGTTGGAAACGGGGATGGCTCGGGTTATGCGTACCAGATAGCGACGCTCCAATTAGATATAAGGAAGTGGAACGCTCCGAAATCGGCCTCGCCTTCCAGCCAGCTTAACGCGGCCAAGCTCGCGTTTCTCAATCCCCTCGCCACCCCGCGAATCCCCCGCTAAACTTCAAGCTGCATCACTCGCGGGGCACCCTCATGGACACCCACCGAAACATCGTCATTTGCTGCGACGGCACCGGCAACGAAATCTCCGAAAACATCTCCAATGTACTGAAGCTCTATCGCTGCCTGCGCAAGACCGAGAAAACCGAGCCGCGGCAGCTGGTGTTTTACGATCCCGGCGTCGGCACGCTGGCGCGGCCCAATCCGTGGCGCAAGCTGAGCCAGGATTTCACCGCCATCCTTGGCCTGGCCACCGGCTATGGCCTCGATGACAAGGTGCTCGCGTCGTACCAGTTCCTGGTCCACAATTATCGCGAGGGCGACCAGATCTACCTGTTCGGCTTTTCCCGCGGCGCCTACACCGTGCGCGTGCTGGCGGGGCTGATCCACAAGGTCGGCCTGATCTCGCCGCAGCAGGCCAATCTCGCAGGCTCTGGCCTCACCTCCTACAAGCAGTTTTCCAGCGACGGCCAGCATGGCCTCGGCTTCGACCTCAAGGCGCTTACCGACGGCGGCAGCGACGACGACGGGCCGCTGCCCCTGGACAAGGACGACCAGGCGGCGCAGTTCGCGCGCATCCTGTCGACGCGCTGGCCGACCATCCGCTTCGTCGGCGTCTGGGATACGGTCGCCTCCGTGATCGTGCCGCGGCCCGACCGGCTGTACTGGCCCTCGCTCGAAGAACTCGCCTTCACGCTGGAAAACCCGAGCGTGAAGACGTTCCGGCAGGCGATCTCGATCGACGAGCGCCGCTGCATGTTCCGCCTGAAGCAATGGGACCAGCCGCAGACCTACAATTTCAACCGCTTCAGCAAGACCAACAATTCCGAGCCGCAGGACATTCTGCAGGTGTGGTTCGCCGGCGTGCATTCCGATATCGGCGGTGGCTATCCGGAGGTGCAATCCGGGCTGTCGAAATATCCGCTGCTCTGGATGATCGACGAGGCGGTGAAATGCGGGCTGCAGGTCGACCAGCGCACCGTCAACACGCTGGCCTGGGGCAAGCAGCGCAAGAACAGCCCGTTCAAATACGTCGCGCCGAATGTCGAGGCGCTGCTGCACAATTCGCTGACCTGGGCGTGGTGGATCCTCGAATTCATCCCGAAGGCCGCGAAATACAAGCAATGGCCGGCGCGGCAGGTGTTTTTCGGATTCTACATCCCCGACGCCGAGCCGCGCCCGATCCCGGACGGCGCTTTCATTCATGAATCCGTGGTGAAGCGGATGGAAAAGATCAGCGATTATCGCCCGGTGAATTTGCCGGCGAAGTATGAGACGTGGCCGATGCCGGTGAAGCCGGAGACGGTGGAGGCTGAGGTCTAAATTGTCGTCCCGGCGAAGGCCGGGACCCATAACCACAGGATTGAGTATTTTGGGCGAGGTCGTCGACCACCGTCTTTCACAACAATCGGCACGGCGTATGGGTCCCGGCCTTCGCCGGGACGACGATGTGGCACTACGCCGGGACGACGATTTTGTAGGACGCTGGCACAACGATTAACACCATGAACACCCCACGCACCTACTACGTCTATATCCTCGCCAGCGGACGGCACGGCACGCTTTACATCGGCGTCTCCAACGATCTCGGCAATCGCCTCACCCTACATCGCGCCGGACGCGGCTCGGAGTTCGTCAAGAAGTACGGCGTTACGCGCCTGGTTTACATGGAGACCTACGCCTCGCCGCAGGAAGCCATCGCGCGTGAAAAGCAACTGAAGAACTGGCACCGTGACTGGAAGATCAGATTGATCGAAGAAGACAATCCGGAATGGAGCGATCTGTCGCATTTGCTTTAGGCGTCGGCTTTTGATCGTCGCCCGGGATTGTCGTCCCGGCGAAGGCCGGGACCCATACGCCGTGACCCCTGTTGTGAGAGACGCTGTTCGACGACCTCGCCCAAACAACTCAGTCCTGTGGTTATGGGTCCCGGCCTTCGCCGGGACGACAGCAGGCAAATCAGCCCGACGGGCAAATCACTTCTAATTATCCGAAATCACGTCAAGCCCCTCGCGCAAAAATATTTCGCTTTATCCGAAGGGCAATCAATGGCACATCTACACCCATCCCGTCCCGCTCAGAGGGGCGTTGGCCAACGTCACAACGAGGGATGGGTCGCGGTGGACGCGGAGGTTGCGCCTGACGAGCGCAATGTAAGCGTACGGCGAAGGCGTGTGGTCCTGACGTCGCGGTGCTGGCGTCCATGCACCTGGAGGCAACTGCCCTCAGGGCGCTACGGTGGCAAAAGAGCCGTTCACCGGGGAGAGCACGAAGTAAGCCGTAAAGCCATTGCGCAGGGAATGTCGGATCGCCTCCGCTGCCCTGTATGCTCGTGTGCGCACTTTCCTGTGCACATTGCACGCGAGACCGCGGGTGCAGCGCGCATCCGACATTCCCTGCGCCCTCTGATTGAGAGGGCGGGAGGTTTCCAGCAAAGCTCGGGCGCAATGCGCCGCGAGAACGCGAAGCTATATCCGCGTCGTCCCGGCGAAGGCCGGGACCCATAGCCCCAGGGAGTAGTTTTGCGAATGGTCTCTGTTACCGAGCCTCTATTGAGAGATCACGCGGTATGGGTCCCGGCCTTCGCCGGGACGACAGTGGAATTCGCCGGGACGACGATGGAGGGGACGACGGATAGAGGGAGACGACAGCGGAAATGACGCAACTACGCAGCGCAGCAATTCTCCGTAGTTTCACTGAGTATCCGAATCGACACAGCGTCCGGCCTGTCCAGCCTGCGCGCATGCGCCTCAACGCGAATTCTTGTTGTTTCACAGGCCCATATGACAACATGCAGGGGCGCCGCACCACCCTCCCCGTCATTGCGAGCGAAGCGAAGCAATCCATCTCGCGGCGCAAAAGAAAGAATGGATTGCTTCGTCGCTGACGCTCCTCGCAATGACGGTCGAGGGGGCACCCCAAGCACCCGAATTTTACCGAACCTTCAGCTATTGCCCATACGGTTTTTGCCTGTGCCAGAATTGGCTTCGAACGCTCAGGATGAGCGATGCTTGAACAATCCATCGCCGACGAGGTCGAGGCGGCCATCCGGGCCGGTTCGGCGGAAAAACACCTCGAAACCTTCAAGCGCGTCACGGACCTGTTCCTGACGACCGCGCATGGTTGCGGCGAGGAGCAGATCGAGCTGTTCGGCCACGTGCTCGAACGCCTGATCAAGACCGTCGAGCTGCGCGCGCTCGCCGATGTCAGCGCCAAAATCGCGCTCGCCGAAATGAGCAGCCAGCTCGCCTCCGTCAAGCAGGCGCCGCCTGCCGTGATCCGCCGCCTCGCCGGCAATGACGAGATTTCGGTCGCGGGTCCGGTGCTGACCGAATCGGCGCGGCTGTCGGCGGCGGACCTGGTCGAACTCGCCGAGACCAAGGGCGAGCAGCATCTGCTGGCGATATCCGGGCGCTGGTGGCTCGCCGAGATCGTCACCGACGCGCTGCTGGCGCGGCATTATCCGAGGGTCAGCCGCAAGCTCGTCGCCAATCCCGGCGCCAAGCTTTCCATTAGCGGATTTGCCGTGCTGCTGTCGCAGGCCGAAAAAGATCCCGACCTCGCGGTCGAGACCGGCATCCGCATCGACCTGCCGGCGGAGTTGCGACGGCAATTGCTGCGCGACGCCACCGAGGCGGTGCGCACGCGGCTGCTGTCGCGCGCGCCGCCGCATCTGTTCGAGGAAATCCGCAGCGCGATCGCGGCCGCCGCCGACGGCGCCAACCGCGAGATGTCGCGCCTGCGCGATTTTGCTTCCGCCAAGCGCTACGTGACGCTGCTCGCGAAAAACGGCCAGCTCAACGAAGCCGCGCTGATGAGTTTTGCGAAGCAACGGAAATACGAGGAGACGGTGGCCGCACTCGCCGAGCTGTCGCACTCCGGCATCGACGTCATCCGCCCGCTGATGCAGAGCCTGCGCGACGACGGCTTGATGATCCCCTGCCGCGTCGCCGGGTTGAGCTGGGACACCGTCGCCGCCGTGCTCGATTGCCGCTTCACCTCGGGCAATATGGGCCCGCACGAACTGGCGACGGCGAAATCGCAATATTGCAAGCTGACGCTCGACAACGCCCAGCGCATGCTGCGCTTCTGGCAGGTGAAAGCGACGGATGCACCGGGGGTGAACTAGGATTTGAAGGACCGGATGCGCGCCGCGCCTCTTCCCCTCTCCCCTCATGTCCGCCGAAGCCTTGGCGAAGGCGGATGTGGGAGAGGGTGGCTCGCATCGAAGATGCGAGACGGGTGAGGGGTGTCTGTCTCCGCGGATAGAGACCCCTCATCCGCCTTCGCTTCGCGAAGGCACCTTCTCCCACAGGGGGAGAAGGAAGAAAAAACATCACGCCGCGCGGATCAGGTTCGCGTCGAGATGCTTCAACCGCGGCATCACTTCCTGCTTCAGCAGCCGCAGCGAATGGTGCCAGGCTTCCGGCTTGTGCTTGTAGTCGAAGCCAAAGACCAAAAGCGTGCCGAAGCCGCCGACCTCGTGATAGATCTTCTCGATCTTGTCGGTGACGGTGGCCGGCGACCCGACGATCCAGTTGCGCTTCGCGCAATACTCGACGGTGACATCGGAGTCAGGCACGTCGGGCGCGTGCTTGAGGTAGTCCTTGAAACCGAAATGGCCGAGCAAGGGCAGGAAATACTCACCCATCATCCGGCCCATCATGTCGCCGGACGAAAGCTTGCAGGCTTCCTCGTCGGTGTCGGCGACGAACACCTCGCGCACCAGCCGCCAATCCTGCCGGCTCGGCTTGCGCCCGGTCTTGGCGGCGCCCGCCTCCACCGAATCCCAGTGGCTGCCAACATAGGCCGGGTTGAGGTTGAGGCTCATCGGGATGTAGCCGCGTTCGCCCGCGAGCTTTAGGGTATCCGAGCCCTTGCTCAAACCCGCCACGCCGATCGGCGGATGCGGCGCCTGCAGCGGCTTGATGTGCGGCTTCAGGAAGTCGAACATCGTGTCGGGTTTTGTCACGGTCCAGAACTTGCCCTTGTAGGTCCACGGGGCGTCTTCGGTCCACATCTTCAGGATGATCTCCA
>JBOHIT010000669.1:0-3525 GCA_050726155.1 Bradyrhizobium sp. | reverse complement strand
TGTTCCCATGAGCGCGCCTGGCATTGAGGTGCGCCCGTTGGTCACGATGACCGGTCGCGCCGAGTTCAACGAGACATTTTTCACGGATGTTCGCGTGCCGGCCGACCAGATTGTGATGGGACGAGGTGAAGGCTGGCACGTTGCTAACGTAACATTGAAATACGAGCGGATGCTGCTTGGCGACGCGAATAAGTTGACGCACCGCTTAGTCCGAGTTGTCGATCTGATGAAAAAAACAACATTCGATGGCCGCCGCTTCATCGACATCCCTGAGTATCGCGAGCGGCTCCTGAAGCTGCAAGGCGAGGTAATGGCATCGAAATACCACGGTCTTAGATTAATGACCGAGCAGGCCAAGGGGGAGGATTCAGGGGTCAAGCGTCTGATCGTCAAGCTTAACGGGACGATGATTGCGTATCGACTGTCTTCGCTGGCCGTTGACGTGCTGGGTGCAGCAGGCCTCTCTTACGAACCGGTGGGCGAAACATTCGAAGACGATGAAGCCACTACTTGGCAAATCGATAATATGTACGACATCGGCCTCATCATCGGCGGCGGCTCATCAAATATCCAGAAGAACATCATTGGCGAGCGCGGACTGGGCCTCCCGCGCGAGCCAAAATCCGCCGCTACAACCGTTAGAGGGTGAGCATGGAGTTCGGTCTCAGCGAAGAGCAATTGATGCTCACGGAATCCTTGCGCGGCTTTCTTGCCGAGAGGCTGCCAATGAACAAATTTCGCAAGATCGCCGAGAGCGGCTTGGGCTTCGACGGTGAACTGTGGTCGGGCCTTGCCGAGCAGGGCATCATGGGCATCATGGTCCCGGAGGACTTTGGGGGTCTGGGCCTCTCGCTGCTTGACGCAGCTGTTGCCGCAGAGGCACTGGGGTATCACGCAGCACCAACACCATTCGCGGCTGCGCTGGTGATGGCCCCCCTCGCCCTGATCGCCAGTGGAGACCGCGCCCAGCAAAAAGCATGGCTGCCGCGGATCGCAAACGGCGAAGTCCGGATTGGGGTTGGTTTCGCGGATATGTCGTCGGACCAGACTGGCAAAGCGTTTGCCCGCCTTGATGGAAATAAATTGTCCGGGTGCATAACGGGCGCGCTCGACGGCGGGGACGCTACGCATTTCATTGTCTATTTGAATGACGGCCGTGCGGCTCTCTTCGCTGCGGTCGAGGAACCCGGTGTCAGCGTAAGCACGCATCGCAGCCTGGATCGTACACGACCTGTGACAAGTTTAGCACTAGACAATGCAAGCGCTGTGATCCTTGGCGCCGCCAATAACCCGAAAGCAGCAGCGACCCACGTGCTCGACGCAGGCCGCGTAATGCTTGCTGCGGACACGCTGGGAGCAGCGCAATCCATGTTCGACAAAGCGCTCCTCTATTCCAAGGAGCGGGTTCAATTCAATCGTGTTATCGGTTCGTTTCAAGGCGTCAAGCATACGCTCGCCGACATCATTACCATGCTCGAGCCGTGCCGTTCGTTGGTTTGGTTCGCCGCTCACGCACAAGATGGGCCTCCCGAGGAAGCGCGCGTTGCCGCGCTGCAAGCCAAGGCGCATCTGGGCGATACTGGCCGCGAAATAGCCCGTCTTGCGACCGAGGTTCATGGCGGCATGGGGTTTACGGACCTGCTAGGCCTTCATTATTGGTTCAAGCGCATTGCGTTCAACCGGCAGCTTCTTGGTGCTCCTGAGCGCTGCAGGCACGAAGCAGCCCTTGCGCAAGAATGGGTGAGTTGAAGCGTTCGAGGAAACGCCTACGATTCCTGTATCCCTTTCAGCACGCATCTATCCTTGGACTAGGATGCGCCAGAACCGCGCTGCGTTCAGAGAGCTGGACATATACTTTGCCGTCCGATCTTGGGTAGATTGCATCATCAATATGTCCAGATTTGATTTACGACAGGTACAGGAGACCGGCATGGATGGTGCGACCATATTCGGAAGATTTGCTGATTCTCATATTCGAGGCGGTTGAGGACGACGCCACAAAACCGGAAGCTACCGTGCCATTTGGTGTCAGCACTAAAGCATCAGCTTTGCTGAGCGTTGCCAGCTGGTAGCTCCCGTCACCATACTGATATTCGCACCACATGCCGCGGCGGCGATAGAGTTGTGCATCGCACTGATAGGTGAAACCGAAACCACCATGGAATTGGAGTAAGCGCTGTTCCTAGGCCACGGCTTTGAGTTTGGCCCACGGCAGCAACTGATCGATATCGCGCGGTCGGGGTGACCATTGACGATCCGGAGGAGGACGTCGGCAAGATAGGCCTCGGGATCGAGACCATTGAGTTTTGCAGGTCTCGATCAGCGAGGCGACGGTGGCCCAATGCTCGGCGCCTCCGTCCGAGTTAGCGAACTACTGATGCGCGCTTCCCAGATCCGCTCGCAGCGCCCGCGTGGCGGAAAGCTCTATTCCTTCCACGCCCCCGAGACCGAGTGCATCGGCAAGGGCAAAGCCAGCGCGCCCTACGAGTTCGGCGTCAAGGTCTTGATCGTCACCACCAACGCCCGCGCCCTGAGCGGCCAGTACGTGCTGCACGCCAAGACATTGCCGGGCAGCCCCTATGATGGTCACACCCTGCGAGTCGTCATCGAGGATACGAAACTCACAGGCTGCGAGATCGAACGCGCCTATGTCGACAAGGGATACCGCGGACACGATGCGCAAGACCCGCGCCGCATCTTCATCTCGGGGCAGAAGCGCGGCGTCTTCGGCGCCATCAAGCGCGAATTACGCCGCCGCTCCGCAATCGAGCCCGTGATCGGCCACATGAAAACCGAGGGCCACCTCCGCCGCTGCTATCTCAAAGGTCGATCCGGCCACGGCACCAACGCCATCCTCACCGCTGTCGGCTACAACCTCCGACGCATCCTCGCATGGTTCAGAGTTCTCATGTGCCTGATCGCGATATTGCGCGTCCTCTTCATGCGATCAGCGCTCAATCCGGCTTATTAACGGACGACTTCGTAGGAGGGTCGTGGCATCAAACAAAGACAACCCCAATGCGGCGCTCTCTGCGCCAGACAACAGCACACTTGCGCCTCGCATTGTCCGCCTCAATAAATAAGTTGAATTTTTGCGGAATGCCGAGCGGGCTTACTACCTCCAGTGCGGCACCAGCTTTCGACAGATTCCGGAGCGTGCAGCTGATACCACCACCATTAAATTCGATGGCTCCCGCTTTTAGAGTCCTTTGTCGAGCTGTTTGACGTTTTTCGTCCATATCTCCCTCCCGATTGTGAAACACTTACTGGCATCGAAATGTCCGCTAACTCCGTCCATTGATTCGACAGAAGACCCGCGACGCCTTCAACTCGCCAACTCCCTCGTCGCACGAAGTCCCCGGCCGCTGCTGGAATCTTGACGCCGCTGGATCGCCAGTGCCTGCTGGGCGGTTTCACGATTAATGCGTTCGAAGTTCGACAACGCCTGCTCAAGTTCTTTCCTCGGCATGGCGTTGTTACCGGCGCGAAGTTGCAACAGAGCCTTGGCGGTCGGCCACCCAAGAC
>JBOHIT010000668.1:0-2215 GCA_050726155.1 Bradyrhizobium sp. | reverse complement strand
GTATCCGGCCCTCGAATCTCCCTGCGGGCTCGTAGCCTCGGAACAGGTAAGCCAGCCGCTTGCGTGACAGCAAGTCACAAAGGCCGACACGGCGCGTGATTTCAACCGCGCCTTTCGCGCATCGACTGGTCTTCCCGGCCATCGACGCCTGACAAGGGCGCCGATCTCGTGCTACGGCCCGGCCCGAGACGCCCGTCCCGATGGCTCTGGCCGTCACGTTCTAAGCCCATCCGTGGCATAGTCAGACAACCGATTCGCGGCGCGATCTCGCGCGCAACACATGAAGAACCATGTCCAAGCCATTGAAAAAACCTGCCAAAACCAAATCTGGTGACGACCTCTTTGGAACCGCGGAACCAAAGGGCCGCGCGCCCCTGAAAGTGGCCGCCCGCACCGGGAGCGCCGAGGCCGGCTATACCGCCGCTGACATCGAGGTGCTGGAGGGGCTGGAGCCGGTCCGCCGCCGCCCCGGCATGTATATCGGTGGCACCGATGAAAAGGCGCTGCATCATCTGTTCGCCGAAGTGATCGACAATGCGATGGACGAGGCGCTGGCGGGCCACGCCTCCTTCATCGAAGTTGAACTCGGCGCCGACGGCTTCCTGACCGTGACCGACAATGGCCGCGGCATTCCCGTCGATCCGCATCCGAAATTTCCGAAGAAATCCGCGCTCGAAGTCATCATGTGCACGCTGCATTCCGGCGGCAAATTCGACTCCAAGGTCTACGAGACCTCGGGCGGTCTGCACGGCGTCGGCGTCTCCGTCGTCAACGCCCTCTCCTCATTGCTCGAGGTCGAGGTCGCGCGCGAGCAAAAGCTCTACAAGATGTCGTTCGAGCGTGGTCATCCCAAGGGCAAGCTTCAGGACCTCGGCAAGATCAATAATCGCCGCGGCACCCGGATTCGCTTCAAGCCGGACACCGATATTTTCGGCGCCAAAGCTGCGTTCAAACCGCAGCGGTTGTTCAAGATGGCGCGTTCGAAGGCCTATCTGTTCGGTGGTGTGAAAATCCGCTGGCGCTGCGATCCCGAACTGCTGCGCGGCATCGAAGACGTGCCTGCCGAGGACGAATTCCACTTCGTCGGCGGCTTGAAGGATTATCTCGCTGCCGCCGTTCACGCCGACACGCTGGTGCACCCGGATATTTTCTCCGGCAAATCGGGGCGCAACGGCGCCCATGGCGCCTGCGAATGGGCTGTCGCGTGGACCGCGGACGCCGACGGCTTCCTGTCCTCCTATTGCAACACCGTGCCGACGCCCGATGGCGGCACCCATGAATCCGGCATGCGCAGCGCGATGCTGCGCGGCCTGAAGGACCACGCCGAGCGCATCGGCCAGGGCAAGCGCGCCGCTCCGATCACCTCTGAAGACGTCATGGTGGGCGCGGCCGTGATGTTGTCGGTGTTCGTGCGCGAACCGGAATTCCAGGGCCAGACCAAGGATCGCCTCGCCACCGCCGAAGCCCAGAAGATCGTCGAACAGGCGATCAAGGATCCGTTCGATCACTGGCTGTCGGGCAATCCGCTGCAGGCCAACAAGCTGCTGGATTTCGTGATCGAGCGCGCCGACGAACGGCTGCGCCGCCGCGCCGAGAAAGAGACCTCGCGCAAGACCGCGGTGAAGAAGCTGCGCCTGCCGGGCAAGCTGTCCGACTGCACCAACACCGCCACCGAAGGCTCGGAGCTGTTCATCGTCGAGGGCGACTCGGCCGGTGGCAGCGCCAAGCAGGCGCGCGACCGCAAGACCCAGGCGATCCTGCCTCTGCGCGGCAAAATCCTCAACGTCGCCTCCGCCGGCAAGGACAAGCTCACCGCCAATGCCCAGCTTTCCGACCTGATGCAGGCGCTCGGCTGCGGTACGCTGGCGCATTACCGCCAGGAAGATCTGCGGTACTCCCGCATCATCATCATGACCGACGCCGACGTCGACGGCGCGCACATCGCCTCGCTCCTGATCACGTTCTTCTACCGGCAAACGCCGCGGCTGATCGACGAGGGCCATCTCTACCTTGCGGTGCCGCCGCTCTACCGGCTCACCCATGGCAGCAAGACGGTTTACGCCCGCGACGACGCCCACAAGGACGCGTTGCTCAAGAGCGAGTTCAACGCCAATGCCAAGGTGGATGTCGGCCGCTTCAAAGGGCTCGGCGAGATGATGCCGGCGCAACTCAAGGAAACCACCATGGATCCGGCCAAGCGCACGCTGCTGCGCGT
>JBOHIT010000667.1:0-9619 GCA_050726155.1 Bradyrhizobium sp. | reverse complement strand
AGACACGATGCGGCTCTACCGCACGCTGTTTGGCACACGCGGTTATTTGCGCTCGGTTTGTGAAGGTGCGGCCTTCCTCTCGGCCAGCAGCATCGCGATCTTCGCCGCGGTCACCTACGCGACGGTCCACGCCAGCAACCACGTCACCGATTTCGTGCTGAGCCGCGTCGGGCCTTACAACGTCCGCTTCCTGTTCATCTACGGGACGTTCACGGCGTTCGTCATCACGGCGGGCCTGTTGGCGTGGCGGCCGAACCGGTTGCCGTTCGCGCTGAAGGCGATGGCGCTGTTCCTGCTGGTCCGCGCCGTGTTCGTGGCGCTCACCCATATGGCGCCGTCGCCGATCGATCCGCAGAAGCCCGCGCCGTTCTTCAACTCGATTTTCTACGGCAGCGACCTGTTCTTTTCCGGCCACACCGGGTTGCCGTTTCTCGCAGCGCTCGCTTTCTGGCACATCGTGCCCTGGCGGATATTCTATCTCGCGCTGACCACCTTCTTCGGTTCGATCGTACTGCTCGGCCACTATCACTATTCGATCGACGTGCTGGCCGCATTGTTCATCACCCACGGCATCTTTCAGACGTCGTGCTGGCTGTTCCGCCGCGACTATGCGCTGTTTCGCTCCACCGATAACCAGATTGCGCCACGGCCAAAGCGGGCAAGCCGCAAGGCGTTGGTTCCGGTCGCCGAACCGGCGCGCGCGTCCAAGCCGTTCGTGCTGCATGCCGTCGGTAGCGATCCCGTGTCGAACGGTCAATCGAAGACCCAGTCATGACGCCCGATCTCTTTGGTGGGATCCCACCCGCTCCATCTTTGATTTTTTCGAAAGTGAGCAAAATTGACTGGCAGTACGCGCGTCATGGCGTAAAATACCGCCCAAACTGGTGTAGCCAGGGAGGCAATCATGAACCGGATGGGAGCAGTTTACCAACCCGAGCTGGTCGAATTGATGCGATCAATCCTCGACGATGCCACGGCAATGCTTCCCGAAGCGAAGCGCACGTCCACGATGAAAGCTGAAATCGCCACGCTCATCCTTGAGTGTGCCGCACGAGGCGAACGGAACCCGGCATTGCTGAAAACGGCTGCTCTCTCGGCCCTCGTGGAGTGCACCCACTATTCTCACGATATCTCTCCGGCGCGTAGTGCAGTCTGACCTGCCTGGCACAGCATTGGCCTCCCGGGGTTGAAAGCGAAACGGCCCGCGGCAAAGCAAACCATGCCGCTGAGGCGCTGTTCTCATCCCGTCGGTGGCGCATGCCATCGACGGGATTGATGATTGAACGCCCTCGCCGCGCCTGTCGGTGCGGCAGCGCTACTCCGCGCTGCTGACCAGTTTCATCCGTGGCTTCACGGCCTCGATCATGCCCTGATAGGTGTTGAGATAGTCGAGCGCCATGCGGCGGGCCGTGAACCGCGTCTCGAAATGCTTGCGGATCGCGCCCCGATCGAGTTCCGCCAACCGGCCAACGTCGGCAACGGCGCTGATCTCGTCCTCGACAATGAACCCGGTCTTGCCGTCGTCGATGATTTCAGGGACCGAGCCGCGATTATAGGCGATGACGGGCGTGCCGCAGGCCATGGCCTCGATCATGACAAGCCCGAACGGTTCCGGCCAATCGATCGGAACCAGCAGGCCGAGCGCGCCGCTCAAAAAGTCGGATTTCTCGTGGTCGCCGATTTCGCCGATATACTCCACCAGCGGATGATCGATCATCGGCTTGATCAGCGTGTCGTAATATTCCTGGTCGGCGCGATCGACCTTCGCGGCTATCTTGAGCGGGATGCCGCACCGGATTGCGATCCGGATCGCGCGGTCGACGCCCTTCTCCGGCGCGATACGCCCGAGCACCGCCAGATAGCTCGGCTTAACGGGCTGCGGCGTCAGCAACTTCTCGGGCAGGCCGTGGTGGATGGTGCGGATGAAATTGGCCTGCGGCACCGGGCGCCGCTGCGCGTTCGAGATCGAGATCAGCGGAATGTCCGAGAACGTCGCGAACAGCGGCTGATGTTCGGGAAGGTCCAGCCGCCCATGAAGGGTGGTCAGGAACGGCGTCGGCTGCCGCGAAAACAGCGAGAACGGATAGTAGTCGAGGTGGAAGTGAAGGAAATCAAATTCTTCGTCGTCACATTTCCGCCGCACGCGCTCGAGCATCAGCATGTGCAACGCGTTGGCGTCGCGAACCGATCCATCCAGTCGCAGCGCCTTCGGCCAGGCCGCCTCCAGCTTTCCGGATGTGCGGGAATCGCCGCTGGCGAATAGCGTGACATCGTGGCCAAGCGCAACCAGTTCCTCGGTCAGCCAATAGACGACGCGTTCGGTGCCGCCATACAGCCTGGGCGGAACAGCCTCCGTCAACGGAGCAACCTGCGCGATGCGCATCCTAACAACCTCCTGATCTGACTCTGATTTGAATCCCCTCAACCCTCGGCGCCGGCATCGCCAGATCGGGAACGTTTTCGCATATGCGAAGTTCCCAGATGACACGCACTTCGCTCACACTGTCGTCTTGCTCATGACATCACATGTGATCAGCCTCCTCGAACCGACGTTGCTGCGGAATTGTTGTGCAGGTGAGGCGCTGCTGCGTCTTCGGGATGACCCTCATCAAAGAATGTTGCCGGCAACCGGCGATCCGCTGGCGATTCTCGTTTACCTCCAACAGGTTTAGTAGACACACATGGACAATCTCTCGGGATACGCGAACCGCCCTTTTCACTTTGTGATGCGCTATCTGCGTCAGCGGCGCGCTTCGCATCTGGTGATATTGGTCGCGGTTATTGCCGCCGTTGCCTGTTCGGTCGGCACCCAATACGGCGTCAAATTTCTCGTCGATGCGCTCGCGGCCGGGCCGGCGCATAGCAGCGGTGTATGGCTGGCATTCATTTTTCTCATAGCGCTGATCGGTTCCGACGTTTTGCTGTGGCGCGTCGCGAGCTGGACCGCGAGCTTCACGTTTGTCGGCGTCACTGGCGACCTGCGCCGCGACATGTTCCGCCACTTGACCGGGCACGCCCCGAGCTACTTCATCGATCGGCTGCCGGGCATGCTGACCAGCCGGATCACGGCCACCTCGAACGCCGTTTTCACGGTGGAGAACATGTTCGTATGGAACGTGTTGCCGCCCTGCATCGCCACAATTGTGGCAATCGCGCTGATTGGAACCGTCAGCCTGCCGATGGCCGCCGGCATGATCGTGATCGCGAGCGTCGTCCTGATCGCCATGTTCCGCATCGCCGCCGCAGGCAAGCCGTTGCATGACGATTACGCCGACAAGGCCGCCGCCGTCGACGGCGAAATGGTCGACGTCATCAACAACATGCCGCTGGTGCGGGCGTTCTGCGGCCTCGACCACGAGCACAACCGCTTCGACAACACCGTCGATCGCGAACTGACCGCGCGGGGCCGCAGTCTGCGCTATCTGGAAAAGCTCCGGCTCACCCATGCCGTCATCACGCTGGGACTGACCGTCGCCCTGTTGTACTGGGCGGTCACGCTCTGGCAGCGCGGCAGCGCCACCACCGGCGATGTCGTGCTGGTGTGTACGCTCGGCCTCTCCATCCTGCACGCGACGCGCGATCTTGCGGTCGCACTGGTCGACGTCACCCAGCACACCGCCCGGCTCTCGGAGGCGATCGCAACGCTGCTGCAACCGCATGAACTCCGCGATCACCCCGAGGCCGAAGCGCTGGTCAAGAGCGGCGCCGCCATCACCTTCAAGGACATCTCGTTCGGATATCCCGGCGGCGCCCAGGTGTTCGACAAATTCAACCTGCACCTTCGCGCAGGCCAACGCGTCGGACTGGTCGGCCAGTCCGGCGGCGGAAAATCCAGCCTGTTCGTGCTGCTGCAACGCTTCTATGACGTCGACAGGGGCGCAATCTCCGTCGACGGCCAGGATATTTCGCGCGTCACCCAGCAAAGTCTGCGCGAGGCGATCTCGGTGGTGCCGCAGGACATCTCGATGTTCCACCGCACCATCATGGAGAACATCCGCTACGGCCGCCCGACGGCGAGCGACGACGAGGTGCTGCGCGCGGCGATCGCGGCGCGTTGCGACTTCGTCGAAAACCTGCCGGATGGCCTCGCCACCATGGTCGGCGACCGCGGCGTCAAGCTGTCCGGCGGGCAGCGGCAACGTATCGCCATCGCGCGCGCGTTCCTGAAGGACGCACCGATCCTGCTGCTCGACGAGGCGACGGCCGCGCTCGACGGCGAATCCGAGGAGGCCATCCGCGATGCGCTCGGCCGCCTGATGCGCGGCCGCACCGTGATCGCGATCGCCCATCGTCTGGCGACGTTGCGCAATTTTGACCGCGTCGTGATGCTCAAGGATGGCAAGATCATCGAGGATGGTCCTCCGGATCGCCTGATGCGCGGAACCGGACCCTACCGCGAGCTGGTGACGCAGGAAATGAATCGCCTTGCGACCCACGCCGCCTGATTTCGACGGCTGTTTGAAATGCAGTACCCGCGTCGCGGCGTGCGGGGCGTTATCCGCAAGCGTTACAGGCAAGCGTTACAGGACAGGATCAGGCAATGGCCACCAAAGCCAACGTCCAGCTGGCGGATCCTCCGCCCGCAGAGCAGATCACGGAATCGCCATTCTACATTCCGATGACCGGCCAGGCCGCACGGCCGCGCCGCACCCTCAAGCACGACGATACCTTCATCGTGCTCGACAGCCACGGCGATATCGGCGCTTCGGCCGGCGGCCCCGACGGCCTGTTCAATGCCGATACGCGCTATCTGGCGCGGCTGGAATTGGTGCTGAACCAGGTCCAGCCCTTGCTGCTTGGCTCCAATTTGCGCGACGACAATTCCGCGCTGACGATCGACCTCACCAATCCCGACATTTACGAGGGCGACCGCATCGTCCTGCAGAAGGATTTGATCCACATTGTCCGCACCCTGTTCCTGTGGCGCGGCACCGCCTATCAGCGGATCGCGGTCCAGAACCATGGCGACCGGGCCGCCCAGATCGATCTGACGTTCCTGTTCGACAATGATTTCGCCGATCTGTTCGAGGTGCGCGGCGCCAGGCGCCCGCGCCGCGGCACGGGATCGAACGAGTTGCTCAGTCCCGCCGATGTCCGGTTTGAATATCACGGCCTCGACGGCAAGACCCGCACCACCAATCTGCATTTCGACCCGCGCCCGACCCTACTCGCGGTCAACAGCGCCACCTACCATGTCGCGCTCGAACCGCAGCAGCTCACCTCGCTGTTCGTCGCGGTCACCTGCAACAATTCGGCGGAACACCGGCCGGCGCCGTTCATGCGCGGCCTGTTGGCGCATCGCCGCGAGATGCGCCGCTCCACCGCTGATACCACCAGCATCGAGACGTCGAACAACATCTTCAACGAGGTGCTGTGCCAGTCGATGGCCGATCTCAACATGCTGATGACCGAGACCGCGCATGGCCGCTACCCCTATGCCGGCATTCCCTGGTACTCGACCACGTTCGGCCGCGACGGCCTGATCACCGCGCTGCAGATGCTGTGGATCGACCCGCGCGTCGCCTGCGGCGTGCTCAAGCGGCTGGCCGCGTTTCAGGCCAGCGCCGTCGATGCCCTCAACGACGCCGAACCCGGCAAGATCCTGCATGAGATGCGCGGCGGCGAAATGGCGGCGCTGCGCGAGGTGCCGTTCGCGCAATATTACGGCAGCGTCGATTCGACGCCGCTGTTCGTGCTGCTGGCCGGCTTCTATTTCGAGCGCACCGGCGACGAGGAAACGCTGCGCGAACTGTGGCCCGCGATCGCGGCGGCGCTGGCCTGGATCGACGGTCCCGTCGATCCCGACCGTGACGGCTTTGTCGAGTATCAGCGCGCCTCCGAACAGGGCCTCGCCAATCAGGGCTGGAAGGATTCCTTTGACGCGATCTTTCATGCCGACGGCCAACTGGCCGAAGGCCACATCGCGCTGTGCGAGGTGCAGGGTTACGTCTTCGCCGGCAAGCGACTGGCGGCGCGTTGCGCGCGGCAGCTTGGCTTTGCCGACAAGGCGCGCAAGATCGACGAGCAAGCCACCCGGCTTGCCGTACGCTTCGAGGAAGCCTTCTGGTGTCCCGACATGGGCACCTACGCACTCGCGCTCGATGGCGCCAAGCGGCCGTGCAAGGTGCGGACCTCCAACGCCGGACAGTTGCTCTTCACCGGCATCATCGGCGAGGACCGCGCGCGCATGGTCGCCGCCGACCTGATGCGGCCGCGTTTCTTCACCGGCTGGGGCATCCGCACCGTGGCGTCAGGCGAGTCCCGTTACAATCCGATGTCCTACCATAACGGCTCGATCTGGCCGCACGACAACGCGTTGATCGCGCTCGGCCTCGCCCGCTATGGCCTGAAACATTCCGTCGAGCATCTGTTCAAGGGATTGTTCGGCGCCGCGAGCTACATGGATCTGCGGCGGTTGCCGGAATTGTTCTGCGGCTTCCACCGCGAACGGCGGTTCGGCCCGACGCTCTATCCGGTGGCGTGCTCGCCGCAGGCATGGGCGAGTGCGACGCCGTTCACGCTGCTGGAAGCCTGCCTTGGCCTCGAATTCGATGCACAGGCCGGCGAAATCCGCCTGCGCAATCCGCGCCTGCCGGAATTCTTGAACGAAGTGGTGCTGCGCGATTTGCGGCTCGGCGATTCCAGCGTCGACCTTCGCCTGCGCCGTCACGGCGACGACGTGTCGCTCGAAATGATGCGGACGCGCGGCCGGATCCAGGTCTCGATCGTGCTGTCGCGCTGACCGCGATCTGATCTGCTCACGCAACATTGAAGCGCTTGTCAGGAGTTCACATGCGTCCCGGACCGATCATGGTGGCAAGCATACTGGTGTGGAGCGCGATATCGGCCGGCCCGTTGGGCGCCGCCGATGAGCCGGACAAGGGCGCGGCTCCCGCCCCGGCTCCGGCGGCAAAAGCTTCGCCGGATGTTCCGAAAGAACCGGCGCCACCGGCCTCGGTCACGGTCATCGGGGCGGCGGATGCGCGGGGAATCCTCGGACGCGACGTCCGCAGCACGGCCGGCGAGAACATGGGACGCATCGTCGACGTGATCGTCGACCGCGCCGGCACCGTGCGCGCCGCGGTGATCGATTTCGGCGGCTTTCTCGGCGTCGGCAGCCGCAAGATCGTGGTCGACTGGGCCGCGCTGCACTTCGGACAGGTCACCAACAAGAAGGAGAGCATCACGCTCGAACTGACGCTGGAACAGGTCAAGGCGGCGCCCGAATACAAGGAGGATACCCCGATCGTGGTGCTCGGTGCCGCCGGCACGCTGCAGCCCCTGCAATTCGACCATTGACGGCGGAGGAGAATTCAACTGATCGCGCGCCCGCATCCACGCCCCGAGAATCCGGCCAAGAATCCGGTCAAGGACTTTGCCGATGAAACGCGGCGCGCGCCGGCGGTGGATCAAGTGCGCGACATCTCCCCGCCGCCGCCGGAGTCTGGCGAGCCGCACCCCTCCTCGCAAAGCCAGCGCGGCCTCGACTGGTTCATCTTCTTTCTCGCCGACGTCCAGACCGGCTTTGGTCCGTTCGTCGCGGTCTATCTGACGACGCAGAAATGGACCCAGGTCGAGATCGGCCTGGTGCTGTCGATCGGCGGCATCGTCGGATTGATCGGCCAGATGCCGGGCGGCGCCATCATCGACGCCGCCCGCTCGGAACGGCTGGTGGCCGGTCTTGCCGTGGCCGCGATCGGCGTCGCAGCGCTGGCCTATGCGGCATGGCCGATCTTCCCCGTCATCGCGGCGGCGGCGACCTTGCACGCCATGGCCAGTTGCGTGCTCGGCCCGGCGATTGCGGCGATCAGCCTTGGCCTGGTCGGACCGGCCGCGATCGGCGAACGGTTCGGCCGCAATGCCAGATTCGCCTCGCTTGGCAACGGCTTTGCCGCCGCGCTGATGGGGGCCTGCGGCTATTTCCTGTCCAGCCGCTCGGTGTTCCTGGCCACCTTCGTGCTCGTCATCTTCACCATCATCGCGCTGGCCCGGATCAGCGCCCGCGAAATCGATCCGGAACAGGCCCATGGCGCGATCGTCCGTGCCGAGCCGGATCCCGAAGCCACCAGCGTGCTGCACTTGCTGAGCCAGCGCCCGCTGCTGATCTTTGCCGGCGCCGTGCTGTTGCTGCAGCTTGCCAATGCCGCGATGCTGCCCTTGATGGCGGGCATCGTGACGACGCGTTCCAGCCAGTGGGCGCCGGTGCTGATTGCGGCCTGCATCATCCTGCCCCAGGCGATCGTGGCGCTAAGTTCGCCATCGGTTGGGCGCAAGGCGCAGCAATGGGGGCGCCGACCCCTGCTCCTGATCGGCTTCAGTGCGTTGGCGATCCGCGGCGTGCTGTTCGCCACCGTCACCGATCCCTATGCGCTGGTGGCCGTGCAATTCTTCGACGGCGTCACCGCCGCGGTGTTCGGCGTGCTCATCCCCTTGATCGTCGCCGACGTCGCCTTCGGCAGCGGCCATTTCAACCTCGCCCAGGGCGTGGTGGGCACAGCGACGGGGATCGGTGCGTCCTGCAGCAATGTGCTGGCGGGCTATGTCAGCGACCATCTCGGCCACAGCACGGCGTTCCTCGGCCTGTCCGCCATCGGCTGCCTCGGGCTTTGCCTGATTTTGTTCGTGATGCCGGAGACGAAGCGGGCGTGAGAACGATTTGCGCCAATTTTCGTCATGCCCGGCCTTGTGCCGGGCATCCACGTCTTCCTTGCCGGCGAGGCCAAGACGTGGATGGCCGGGACAAGCCCGGCCATGACGAATATCAACGATGTTAAGCCGAACGGCTTACGACGCCAATTCCACCGTCTTGAATTCCGCCGGCAAAATCACTTCCAGCAATTCGACGTCGTCGGAATAATCCATGATCAAATGCTTGATGCGCGGCGGCTGGGTCCAGGCGCTGCCCGCTTTCATCATGGTCTCGCCCTGGCCTTCCATGTAAGTCTTCACCCAGCCCTTGAGCACATAGACCATCTGGAATTCGACGTCGTGGTAATGCAGTTTTGAAACTTCTTCCGGGTTACAGGGGCCGATCAGCCGGACCACATGCGCCTGCGCGAGGCCATGGGTCGCTGTGGCAATGCCGAGATCGCGATACTGCGCGTAAGCGCGCAGCCCGTCGGCTTTGAAATCCTCTTCGCGGTGATGGCTGATGGCGATGCGCTGTTTCGGCCGCGGCTTTGAAGTCGCCTTGGAAGTTGCCTTGGAAGTTGCCTTGGAAACGCCCTTCGCTGCCTTGGCTGGCGCCTTCGGTTTGGCTGCGGCAACGCGGCCTTTTGATGTGATGGTCTTGCGCGCCGAGGATTTTGCGGCGCCGAGGCCGCTCCATTTCTTCTTCACCGCGGTTTTGGCTGCGGCTTTCGATGTCGCTTTTTGTTTGGCCATTTTTCTTGCCTCCCCTGATCGTTGATCACGAGAGGCTAGCACAAAATCGGTTTCGTAGGGTGGGTTAGCCGAAGGCGTAACCCACCGCCAATGCATAACGAAGATGGTGGGTTACGGCTTCGCTTAACCCACCCTACAAATCACTTCAATGCAGCCTGAACACGCCGTCGACGGCGCGAAGCTCAGCCGGCTTGATCAGCTTGGAGTGCGCCACCGTGACCGAATAGAGCGGCCC
>JBOHIT010000666.1:0-6150 GCA_050726155.1 Bradyrhizobium sp. | reverse complement strand
GCCATGGCAATTCCTTATGAAACCCAGCGACCGGTCGTCTCGGACAATACACTCACCATCGGCGTCTACCTGCTTTACATCGCGGGTTATTTCGCCGTCATCCCGGCGCTGATCGGCGTCATCATCGCGTACGTGAAGGTCGAGGATTCCGACCCCGTGCTGCGGTCGCATTACCAGTTCCAGATCAGGACCTTCTGGATCGGATTGCTTTATAACGTGATCGGCTTTCCGCTGTGCCTGGTGCTGATCGGCTTCCCGATTTTGGCCTGGTGGCTCGTTTGGTCATTGATCCGCATCATCAAGGGCATCGTATTGCTCAATGCGGGCAACCCGATCGCCAATCCCAAATCCTGGCTGTTCGGATAGCCTCTCAGTTCCGGTCGCCCGGCAGCACCGGCCGCGGCCAATGTCGCCACCTGATTACCGTTTCACCGCAATCAGCACCGCGCCCGCGGCGATCAGGGCGATGCCGAGCCAGCCGTTCCACGACGGCCGTTCGCCGAGAAATACCACGCCGAACAGCGCCACCAGCACCACGCTCAATTTGTCGATCGGCGCCACCAGCGTCGCCGGCCCGAGCTTGAGCGCGCGGAAATAGCAGATCCAGGATGCGCCGGTGCCAAGTCCCGACAGCACCAGGAACACCCATGTTCTGGTCGAGACCGGGCCGACCTGGCTGAATTGGCCGGAGGCGAACAGGATCAGCGCCAGGCTGATCAATACAACGACCGTCCGGATCAAGGTCGCGAGATCGGAATTGATGTCCTCGACACCGATCTTGGCGAAGATCGCGGTCAACGCCGCGAAGGCAGCCGAGAGCAGGGCCCAGATCAGCCAGGAGGGGTATGTGTCCGCGCTCATGAACAGTCCTTGAGATGGCGAGGAGCCGTCACCCTGAGGTGCCGAGCGTAGCGAAGGCCTCGAAGGACGGCCGCGGGCGTTCGGTCATCCTTCGAGGCTCGCAAGGGCTCGCACCTCAGGATGACGGCCGCGGCGTCAGTTCCTGTCATCCGGCAGCACCGGCAGCGGCGATACTTCGACGCCTTCGTCGATCAGCGCGCGGGCCTCATCCGGCGAGGCCTCGCCATAGATCGGACGGTGCTCGATATCGCCGTAATGCATCTTGCGCGCTTCGTTGGGAAAGCGCTCGCCGACATTGTCGGCGTTCCTGGTGATGTGATCGCGCAATTCCTTGATCTTGGCGCGCAGCTCGACTTCCTGCGCCATCAAAAGCGGTGTCGACTCGGTTGCTGCCACTTCCGTAGCAGCGACTTCCGCAGGTGCAGGCGCGGGATTTTCGCGACCCTTCTTGCTGACGATCCGCGGCGCCATGATGCCGCGCTCGACCTTGACCGAGCCGCAGGACGGACAGCTCACCAGCTTGCGCTTCTCCTGGCTCTCATAGGCCGACGAGCTCTGAAACCAGCTTTCGAAGGCGTGGCCCCGCTCGCAGCGCAGGCTGTAGCGGATCATACCGAGCCCCGGACCAGATGCAGGTGCTCCGGGCCGGCCTTGGGATCGGCGATGCCAAAGCGGCGGCCGTGCTGCAGCGACGGCACGGTTTTGCGCGCGGTCTCGACTTTGGACGTGTCGATCTCGGCGAGAAACACGCCGGGCTCGACGCCGCCCTCGGCGATGATCTCACCCCAGGGGGCGACGATCAGCGAATGCCCGAACGTCTCGCGCTTGTTCTCATGCATGCCGCATTGGGCTGCGGCGAAAACGAAGCAGCCGGTCTCGATGGCGCGGGAGCGCAGCAATATGTGCCAATGCGCTTCGCCGGTCTTGCGGGTGAAGGCCGACGGCACTGACAGGAACGACGCGCCGCTCTCGGCGAGTGCGCGATAAAGTGCCGGAAAGCGCACGTCGTAGCAGATCGTGAGCCCGATCCGGCCCCACGGCAGGTCCGATATCACGGCGGTTTCGCCCGGCTGGTAATTGGCGGATTCGCGATAGCTCTCGCCGCCGGGCAGGTCGATGTCGAACATGTGGATCTTGTCGTAGCTGGCGAGCACATTGCCGTCAGGTCCGATCAGGAACGAACGGTTGACCGCGCGCTCCGGCGAGAAGCGCAGCGCCAATGATCCGATATGCAGATGGATTTTCAATTCCGCCGCCAGCGCGCGATACGCCTTCAGCGACTTGTCGTCCTCTTCGCTGGCCAGGTGCTCGAACAGCGCCTTGCGGTTCAGCTGCATCATGTTGCTCACCTCGGGGGTTTGCACATAATCAGCGCCTTGCGCCGCCGCTTCGCGGATCAGCCCGATGCCTTGCTCGAGGCTCGACTCCGGCAACAGTCCGGTGCGCATCTGCACCATCGCGGCGGTAAAGGTCGCGCTCATGAGGAGGCCTTTTCTCCCGCCAGCATCGCGTCGAGCCTGCCCTCGCGGTCCAGGGCGTAAAGCTCGTCGCAGCCACCGACATGGGTTGCGCCGATGAAGATCTGCGGGAACGTCGTGCCGGCGCCGGCCCGATCGTACATCTGTTCGCGGTAGGCCGGGTCGGTGGCCACGCTCAACTCGGTGAACGCGGCGTTCTTGCGCGTCAGCAGCGATTTGGCCGCGGTGCAGTAACCGCAGCCCGGGCGGGTGTAGATTTCAACGGCAGTCGTCATGGTATGCTCGGGCAAGGTTCAGGAAGCTACAAGTGTTTGAATTATATGGGTGCCCGGTGGGTGTCCACAACCCGCGCGAATACCAGCACGTCGACCTGCGCGGCCCTGGCGCGCAATAAGGCACGGGCACAGGCGTCTGACGTGGCGCCGGAGGTCAGGACGTCGTCGATCAGGACCACGCGGCGGCCCTGGATGTCGGCCGTGCGGTCAGGGGCGACCTTGAAGGCGCCCTGCACATTGCTGGCGCGCTGCGACCGCGACAGCCCGATCTGCTGTTCGGTGGCCCGCACCCGCCGCAGCGCTTCGGAGGCCAGTTTCACCCCGGTTTGGCGCGAAATCACCCGCGCCAGCGCGCCGGACTGGTTGTAGCGCCGGCTCCAGCCGCGCCGCCAGTGCAGGGGAACCGGCACCAGCACGTCGGCCTCGTCGAGCAATTCCTGCCCGGCGCGGGCCATCCAGCGGCCC
Organism: Bradyrhizobium sp.; assembly: GCA_050726155.1. Taxonomy (GTDB): domain Bacteria; phylum Pseudomonadota; class Alphaproteobacteria; order Rhizobiales; family Xanthobacteraceae; genus Bradyrhizobium. The sequence continues at coordinate 3,071 of JBOHIT010000666.1, read as the reverse complement.
ATCGCGGGCGCCAGATCCGTGCGGTCCTGATATTTCAGCGAATGAACCAGCGTACGCGCGACATCGTCATAGCGCACGGCGGCGCGGGCGCGCAGGTAGGCCGGCGGGTTGGCGATCGCTTCCATCGACAGCAGATCCGGCCCGGGATCATAGACAAAGGGAATGCCGAGCCTTGGGCAGAACGGCGGCGCGATGAACGACAGCTTTGCCCAGCATTCCGCGCAGACACCCTCGCCATCGACCGGCTCGCGGCAGGAAACGCACAGTGTCGGCAGCGCGATGTCGAGCGCCAGCCTTGCGGTATGCGCCCACGCGCCACGGGCAGCATTCAGCACGCTGCGCAATTGTCCGGAAATGGAGCGTGGTGGTGATGCCTCGGCGTCCATGGCGAGAGGCTAGCGCCGCCGGATGCGCGGCTCAAGCACCGGATTGCCAGACATGGGGCGGCCAGCGTACCAACCGGCATGGCTCAAAACCCGGCCACAGCCCCCATCCTGTTCGACCGCGCGCTGTTGCGCGCGCGGCAGGACCGGGCGCGCCGTCGTGAGCCCGTCACCTTCCTGTTCGATCGCGTCGTCGAGGACATGGAAGAGCGGCTGGCGGCGGTGACGCGGCAGTTTTCCGATGCCGCCGAAATCTGGACGCCGGGCGAATTGCTGCGCAAGCCGGTCGCCGATCGCTTCAAATCCGTCACCCGGATTGCGCCGGATGAAACGGAGACGCTGGGGCTTGCGCCGGAATCGCTCGATCTCGCGGTCTCCGCGCTCGGCTTTCAGTTCGTCAACGATCTGCCCGGTGCGCTTGCGCAGATCAGGCGCGCGCTGCGGCCCGATGGGTTGCTGCTGGCGGCGATGATCGGCGGCGATACGCTCACCGAACTCCGGCAGGCTTTTGCACAGGCCGAGGTGGAATGCGAAGGCGGGGTGTCGCCGCGCGTGATCCCCTTTGCCGATTTGCGCGATGTCGGCGCGCTGTTGCAGCGTGCGGGCTTTGCGCTGCCGGTCACCGATGTCGACCGCGTTGTGGTGCGCTACGACAATGCGTTCGCGCTGATGGCCGATCTCCGGCGGATGGGCGCGACCAACATCCTGATCGAGCGGCGGCGGACGCCAACACGCCGCGCCACGCTGCTGCGGATGGCCGAGGTCTACAGCGGCCGCTTTGCCGATCCCGACGGCCGCATCCGCGCTACCTTCGACGTGATCTGGCTGTCCGGCTGGGCGCCGCATGAAAGTCAGCCCCAGCCGCTGCGGCCGGGCTCGGCAAAAGCCAGTTTGGAAGCGGCGGTGAAAGGGAAGACGAAGTAGACGGGGACACAAACCGAGCTTCGTAAGCGCGGCTTGATCCTTGTCCGGCATTCGACGACTTGCGACCCCAAACGGGGCTCCGTGTCAGGTCCGTCAAGTGCCCCAAAGCGGGCATCCCGGCCCGGCCGCCCAAAGTCACACCCGCCCTGAAAAACATGTTAACCTGCGCTTCTGGGGAGACGCGGGACATGCGGAGGCGTGAGTTCTTCACATTGGTTGGCGGCGTGTCAGCACTGCCGCTTACCGCCATCCATGCGCAACAGTCTGCCATGCCCACTGTCGGAGTTTTATGGCCGGGGGCGGAACCGCCGGCTCCGCCCCGCATGGAATCATTTCGGCAGGTGTTGCGCCAACTGGGCTTCATCGAAGGCCAAAACCTCGCTATCGAATTACGCTACGCCCGGCATGGTCTGCAACAACTTCCGGAACTCGCCGCCGAACTGGTTCGCATGAAGGTGGACGTGATCACAACTTTCGGCGATCTGACACCGAAGATCGCTGCGCAGGCAACCAGCACGATCCCCATCGTAGCGATCAGTGACGATATAGTTGGGGCAGGCTTGGTTGCTTCCCTGTCGCGACCGGAGCGGAACATGACAGGTTTGACAATCATGTCTCCGGAGCTCAGTGCAAAGCGTCTCGAACTGTTGAGAGAGATCGTTCCCGGAATTTCACGGGTGGCGGCACTTTGGGATCCGACGACCGGAGCCTCACAGGTCGTAGCGACTGAGCGTGCCGCAAAATCCATGGACCTCAGCTTGCAAGTTCTGGAAATTCAACAGCGCGAAGATGTCGTACGTAGTTTTCGCGCCGCTCGCGATGAGCGCGCTAATGCCATCAACGTCTTCTCTTCTCCATTTCTCGCTTCCCTCTTTCGGGAAATCATCGTCCTGTCGGCTGAATACCGACTTCCGGCCATCTACCAATGGAAGGAGCACGTCGAGGCAGGCGGCCTTGTCTCATTCGGACCGAGCCTTGCCGCAATGTTCCGGCAGACCGCAACAATCTTGGTCAAAATTCTCAAGGGTGCCAGACCATCGGAAATCCCGGTCGAACAGCCCATTAAATTTGAATTGGCAGTGAACGCAAGGACCGCACACGCCCTTGGCTTGGCCATACCCTCGCCACTCCTGGTGCGAGCGGACGAGGTGATTGAATAGGGTCAGCACTTCCGCTACTGGCCCAGAAATGGAATTTCGGGCGATGGACCGGATGAGGGCGGAGCGCTAAGACGCTTTTGCTTATTCCGCTGTAGCCTCAACAGCGGACATCAAGCGCCAAGGCCGTCATGTCCGTTAAGTGCCCAACAGCGGCGAGTTACTGACGCACGGCGACGATCGGGCGCGCATCGGCAATGCGCCGATCCGGGACCGCATTTCGCAGGCAATCGGTGGTGATATTCGGCCACGTCTCGGATGCGCATTTCGACGGTTCAATAACGGGAAGGGGCTCTTGCTTGCTCGTCGCGGCGGCAATTTGTGTGGCCTGGTTCGGGGGCATGATCTCCGCAGCCCAGACCAGCGCGCCAAGAAGAAGGGCAAAAAGAACCGTCGCGTTACCAAGACTCATGTCACACACTCACGGGAATTCGGATCGGCCCGTGATAGTGACTGCCGCCGATCTTGCAACGAAACGCAGCCGTTAAGCTGAAGCGTCAAGCTTAACGATGGCGCGTTATCCGGCCTGATTAACGGTAATCGCGTCGACGAGAGGCCGTCGCGGCAAATCAACGCGACGGGCAAATCACTTCTGATTTACGGAAAT
>JBOHIT010000665.1:0-6580 GCA_050726155.1 Bradyrhizobium sp. | reverse complement strand
CGCGGGGTGGCGCGATGGTAGCGCTGTCGGGCTCGGCAAGCCGGTCGACCGGCGCATCGGCCAGCGCGCAATCGACCCCGGCCTCAAGATAAAAGGCCAGCAATTGCTGAACGGTAGGCGCTGGTTCGGGCGTGGTCGACATCGTCCTTCTTTAGGACGGATCGGGCCGCCATGAAACGCCTGAGATTTCATTTCCATGGTTGTTCTTGGCGCAAAAATCGGAAACAAACGAAGCTTAGAGCCGTTCTCAATTGGGCTGAGACCAGAACATGAGCACCGAAGAACTACCGCCGCGTGAGTCCATGGAATTTGACGTCGTGATCGTCGGCGCCGGCCCGTCGGGCCTGGCGGCTGCGATCCGGCTCAAGCAACTCAACGCCGACCTCAACATCGTCGTGGTGGAGAAGGGTTCCGAAGTCGGCGCGCATATTCTGTCCGGTGCGGTGATCGATCCGGTCTCGCTCGACAAACTGATTCCGGACTGGCGCGAGGATGCGGATTGTCCGCTGAAGACGCAGGTCAAGGACGACCGCTTCTACTGGCTGACCGGCGGAAGCGCGATCCGGCTGCCCAACTTCGCGATGCCGCCGCTGATGGACAATCATCACTGCTATATCGGCTCGCTCGGCAATGTCTGCCGCTGGCTGGCGCCGAAAGCCGAAGCGCTCGGCGTCGAGATCTATCCGGGCTTTGCCGCGGCTGAAGTGCTCTACGACGACAAGGGCGCGGTGCGCGGCATCGCCACCGGCGACATGGGCATCGCCAAGGACGGCAGCCACAAGGATTCATTCACCCGCGGCATGGAACTGCTCGGCAAGTATACGCTGTTCGCCGAAGGCGCGCGCGGCAGCCTCACCAAGCAACTGATTGCGAAATTCTCGCTCGACGCCAACAGCGAACCGCCGAAATTCGGCATCGGGCTGAAGGAAGTCTGGGAGATCGATCCCGCCAAACACCAGAAGGGCCTGATCCAGCATTCGTTCGGCTGGCCGCTCAACAATTCGACCGGCGGCGGCTCGTTCCTCTATCACTACGACGACAACAAGGTGGCGGTCGGATTCGTCCTGCATCTCAATTACGACGACCCGTATCTGTCGCCGTTCGATGAGTTCCAGCGCTTCAAGACCCATCCGTCGATTCGCACCGTGTTCGAAGGCGGCAAGCGGCTGGCCTATGGCGCGCGTGCGATCACCGAGGGCGGCTACCAGTCGGTGCCGCGCTTGAGTTTTCCGGGCGGCGCGCTGATCGGCTGCGCGGCGGGTTTTGTGAACGTGCCGCGCATCAAGGGCGTGCACAACGCGATGGGCAGCGGCATGCTCGCGGCCGAACATCTCACCGCAGCGCTCGGCGCCGGCCGCGCCAATGATGAACTGGTCGAATACGAAAATGCCTGGCGCGGTTCGCAGGTCGGCAAGGACCTCTATCCGATCCGCAACGTCAAGCCGCTGTGGTCGAAGTTCGGTACCCTGATCGGCGTACCGCTCGGTGGCCTCGACATGTGGACCAACACGCTGTTCGGCTTCTCGCTGTTCGGGACCCTGTCGCACGCCAAGCCGGATCGCAAGACGCTGGATGCGGCCAAGACGCACACGCCGATCGCGCCGCCGAAGCCGGACGGCAAGCTTACCTTCGACAAGCTTTCGTCAGTGTTCCTGTCCAACACCAACCATGAGGAGGACCAGCCGGTTCACCTCAAGGTCGCCGACATGAACCTGCAGAAGACCAGCGAGCACGACGTGTTCGCCGGCCCCTCCAACCGCTATTGCCCGGCCGGCGTTTACGAATGGGTCGAGGAGGCCGCCGGTCCGCGCTTCCAGATCAACGCTCAGAACTGCGTCCACTGCAAAACCTGCGACGTAAAGGACCCGAACGGCAACATTACCTGGGTTCCGCCGGAAGGCGGCGGCGGGCCCAATTACGAGGCGATGTGACCACGATTACGTGAGTTGGTGGCCGATGCGTGCGCAAGGAGCCGGGTAATCCGGGCACCGGCCACGATACCGCCACACTACCAGCGTCTTCGGGGGCCGTGGGCCAACTCGGCGGGACTATCGGTGGCGTTTGGGGGCCTGCTGCCAATCGAATCGCCACCCCGTATCCTTGCGGTTGAACGCCAAAAGCGGCATTGTCGCCAAGCCTTGATGCCGCCGCGTATGTCCGCATTCGAGAGCGATCGAAAAGATCCTGCCACATATCCTGGAGCTAGGCGAACCGTGATGCTTTCCACTCGTTTCAATCGCTGGACCATCGCCGCTGTTACCGTCGCTGCCCTTGCTGCACCCGGCTCGCTCCTGGCGCAGACGCCCGAGCATACCGGCGACAATTCGGCGCAGTTTCCCAGCAAGACCGATCTGAAATCGCTGACCACGTCGGGCAGCTATCTCGCCGCGCGTCATGCCAGCGTCGAACGCGACGCCAACTCGGCCGCGGCGTTCTACCGCTCGGCGCTGCGCACCGATCCCAAGAACAACGAACTGCTCGACCGCGCCTTCATCTCCTCGCTGGCCGATGGCGACATCGACGAGGCCGTCAAACTCGCGGACCGCATCCTGACGCTGGACAAATCCAACCGCGTGGCCCGGCTGGTCGTCGGCGTGCGTGACCTGAAGCAGAAGAAATACGCGACCGCGCAAATCAACATCAATCAGTCGATCCGCGGACCGATCACCGATCTGGTCGCGACGCTGCTGTCGGGCTGGGCCAGCTTCGGCGCCGGCGATTCCAAGACGGCGGTCGCCAATATCGACAAGCTGACCGGGCCGGAGTGGTATCCGATCTTCAAGGATCTGCACACCGGCCTGATCCTGGAACTCGCGAACAAGGAAAAGGACGCCGGCACGCGGTTCGAGCGCGCCTACAAGCTCGACGATTCCATGCTGCGCGTGTCCGACGCCTATGGCCGCTGGCTGTCGCGCAACAAGGATTCGGCGGCGGCGATCGGCATCTATGAGGCGTTCGACAAGAAGCTGCCGCGGCATCCACTGGTGCAGGAGGCGCTGCGCGAGACCAGGGCCGGCAAGAAGCTGCCGCCGCTGATCGAATCGGCGCAGGCCGGCGCGGCCGAGGCGCTGTACGGCATCGGCGCCACCCTGACCCGCCGCGGCGGCGAGGATCTGGCGCTGGTCTATCTGCAGCTCTCGCTCTACCTGCAGCCCAACCATCCGCTGGCGCTGCTCTCGCTGGCCGATCTCTATGAGTCGGTGAAGAAGCCGCCGATGGCGATCAAGATCTATGAGCGGATGCCGGCGAGTTCGCCGCTGAAGCGCAACGCGCAGATCCAGCTCGCCACCAATCTCGACGCCGCCGACCGCAGCGATCAGGCGATCAAGATCCTGAAGGACGTCACCGCCGAAGACCCCAAGGATATCGAAGCCATCATGGCGCTCGGCAATATCGAGCGCGGCCGCAAGAAGTTCGCCGATTGCTCGACGACTTATTCGAAGGCGCTCGACGTGATGCCCGGGGTGACCGACAAGAACACCTGGGTCACCTACTATTACCGCGGCATTTGCGAGGAGCGCTCCAAGCAGTGGAGCAAGGCCGAGGCCGACATGCGCAAGGCGCTCGAGCTGCAGCCCGAACAGCCGCATGTGCTGAACTATCTCGGCTATTCCTGGATCGATCAGGGCATCAATCTCGACGAAGGCATGAAGATGATCCGGCGCGCCGTCGATCAGCGCCCCGACGACGGTTACATCGTCGACTCGCTGGGTTGGGCGTTCTACCGCATCGGCAATTACGAGGACGCGGTGAAGAACCTCGAGCGCGCGATCGATCTCAAGCCCGAGGATCCCACCATCAACGACCATCTCGGCGACGCCTATTGGCGCGTCGGTCGCACGCTGGAAGCCAAATTCCAGTGGGCTCACGCCCGCGACCTGAAGCCCGAGGCGGAAGAATTGCCGAAGATCGAGGCCAAGATCGCCAACGGTCTGCCCGAGGACACGTCGAATGCGGCGTCCGCCGACAAGAAAAAAGAAGACGGCAAGGGCGGGTAGGGCGCGGCTGATCGAAGGCTTTGGGGGGCTTGTTCGGCTATGCCGGCGTTGATGGATGAGGGGCGTGCCAAGGTCAACCTGACCCTGAGGGTGGTTGGCCGCCGCACCGACGGTTTTCACGATCTGGAAAGCGTGGTGGCGTTTGCCGACTGCGCCGATCGCCTGACGCTGACGCCGGGATCCGAACTGACCTTGCAAATGTCCGGACCGCTGGCGCAGGCCTGCGGCGAGACATCGGACAATCTGGTGCTGAAGGCGACGCGCCTGCTGGCTGAGCGCGTGCCCGGCCTGAAGTCCGGCAGTTTCACGCTTGAGAAGGTATTGCCGGTCGCAGCCGGCATCGGCGGCGGTTCGGCGGATGCCGCGGCAGCACTTCGGCTGCTGGCAAAATTGAACGGGCTGGCGCTCGATGACGAGCGGCTGCTCGAGGTAGCCCTTGAGACCGGCGCCGACGTGCCGGTGTGCCTCGCCTCGCGCGCCTGCGACATGACCGGGGTCGGCGATACCCTGACGCCGCTCAGCCTGCCGATCATCCCGTGCGTGATGATCAACCCCTGCGTACCCGTTCCGACCAAGGACGTGTTCACCGCGCTCGGCTTGCGCAACGGCGAATTGCTGGTCGGCGCCACTGACATTTTCCGCGGTACCGACTGGCCGGAATCCGGCGCTTCCGTCGAAGACTGGGTCGAGGTTCTGGCGGCTAGCACGAACGATCTGGAAGCCCCGGCGATGCGCATTCAGCCGGTCATCGGCGAAGTGATCGCAGCCCTCAACGCCACCAATGGCGCCTGGCTGGCGCGGATGTCGGGCTCCGGTGCGACTTGTTTTGCGATCTATGAAAACACCGCCGATGCCCGCCGCGCCGCGGAGAAAGTCCGGCGCGATCACCCCGGCTGGTGGGTGCACTCGGGCACGTTGAGCTAACTCGCAGCGGGCCGCCGCACCAGCGCCAGCGAAACGCCGAGCCCGGCGATGAACAGCCCCGAGCCCTGCCGCAGGCGTTGCACGAGATGCGGCCGGCGCACCAGGCCCGCGCGCGCGGTCGCCGCCATCATCACCACGACGACATCGGCGAGCGTGTTGAGCACTACCGAGATCAGGCCGAGCGCTGCGAATTGCAAGGCAAGGTGACCACCGGCGGGATCGATGAACTGCGGAACGAAGGCCAGGAAGAACGCCGCGGTCTTCGGGTTCAGGGCTTCGACCAGCACCCCGTCGCGAAACGCGTGGCTCGCGCCGGGCGGACTGATTGCCTCCACCATCGGCTGCCGGCCTTCGCGAAAGGTCCGGATGCCGAGCCAGATCAGATAGAGCGCACCGGCGAATTTGAGCGCGGTGAAAAGTTCGGCGCTGGCGAGGATGATCGCCGACACCCCAAGCGCGCCTGCGATCACATGCACGAGCCCGCCAAGCGCGGTCCCCAGTGTCGAGGCAACGCCGGTCGTCCTGCCGCCCGACAGCGTCCGTGCCGCGACATAAAAGATTCCGGGGCCGGGACTGGCGGCGATGATCAGCGCAGCGGCGAGGAACAGCGAAAAGTTCGTGCCAGTCATTTAATGCGAGCGTGCCAGACAGAACGCCACGACCTGCTCGAGCGCGGTCTTCATCGGCGAAGCCGGAAACAGCGCCAGCGCATCGACGGCCATCGCGCCGTAATGATGGGCGCGGCTGATGGTGTCTTCCAGCGCGCGATGCTTGGTCATCAGCCCGATGGCGTGATCGAGATCACCACCGCCGATCTCGCCGCGCTCCAGCGCCTTGACCCAGAACGCGCGTTCGCTGGCGTTGCCGCGGCGGAACGCCAGCACCACCGGCAGCGTGATCTTGCCCTCGCGGAAATCGTCGCCGACGTTCTTGCCGAGCTTTGCCGATTTGCCGCCGTAGTCCAGCACGTCGTCCACCAGTTGGAACGCGATGCCGAGATTCATACCGACCGATCGGCACGCGGTCTGCTCGGCCTTGGGCCGGTTGGCGATCACAGGGCCGACCTCGCAAGCCGCTGCGAACAGTTCGGCGGTCTTGCCACGGATGACCGCGAGATATTCGTCCTCGGTGGTCGCGGTGTTCTTGGCCGCCGCCAGCTGCATCACCTCGCCCTCGGCGATGGTGGCAGCGGCAGAGGACAGGATGTCGAGCGCCCGCAACGAGCCGACCTCGACCATCATGCGGAAGGCCTGGCCGAGCAGGAAGTCGCCGACCAGCACGCTGGCCTCATTGCCCCACAGCATCCGCGCCGACAATTTGCCACGCCGCAATTCGCTCTCGTCGACCACGTCGTCGTGCAGCAATGTTGCGGTATGCATGAACTCGACGGAGGCGGCGAGCTTGATATGGCCGTCGCCGGAATAACCGGTGAGGCCGGCCATCGCCAGCGTCAGCATCGGGCGCAGCCGCTTGCCGCCGGAGGAGATCAGGTGGTTGGCGACCTCGGGGATCATGGTGACTTCAGACCCGGTCCGCGACAGGATCGTGGCGTTGACCCGCTCCATATCGGCGGCGACGAGCCCGACCAGTTCATCGATCGAAGCGTTGGACGGGCTTTCGAAGGGTACAATAACCGCCACGCGGGTCTCCAAATCTGG
>JBOHIT010000664.1:0-7909 GCA_050726155.1 Bradyrhizobium sp. | reverse complement strand
CTTCCCGCCCTCCAATAAGATTTCTCAGGGAAGACCGGGTGCGCGCTGCACCCGCGATCTCGCGTGCAATGTGCACAAAGAGTGCGCACACGAGCATACAGGTTCAGCGGAGAGCATCCGGCCTTCCCTGCGCAATGGCTTTACGGCTTATAGCGAGCTCTCCCCGGAGAACGGCTCTTTTGCCTCCGTTGCGCCCTAAGAGGCAGTTGCCTCCAGGTGCGTTGACGCCAGCACCGCGACGTCAGGACCACACGCCTTTGCCGTACGCCTCAGTCACGCTCGTCAGTCGCAACATCGGCGTCCACCGCGACCCGTCCCTCGCCAGCGACGATGGCCAACGCCCCTCTGAGTGGGACGGGATGACCAAGATGTGCCACTGATTTTCCTTCGGATAAAGCGAAATATTTTTGATTTCGGGGCTTGACATGATTTCCGAAAATCAGCATCGATTTGCCCGTCGGGTTGTTTTGTTCCACCAACCTCTCCACACCGTCATTGCGAGCCACCCGGTCGGCGCGCAGCGCCGCCGGATGACAGGCTCCGCCAAACAATCCATGGCGCGGCAAGCGGAAATATGGATTGCTTCGCTGCGCTCGCAATGACGGAGAGGACGGACGCGGTTGAGTTTGCGAACCGGCCAGTTTTCAGATCGCGGCAAAAGCGCACATATGCGAACGCTGCCGGTTCGGTTGCGTCCAGGGTTCGAACGCCAAGCCGGCGCGACTTTCTGCTACTTCCCGCCTGCCGCGGGATCGACTAGGGTTCGCGCCTGACGGCTGCAAGATCCGAAAACGGACGGTCGCAAGCCCTGGGGAAACGCTTTGGACGGACAAGCGAGCCGGCGCAGCGAGGTCATGCGTAGCGCCAGTGAGGGGATGCGTCGGCGCGTGTGGGCTAACCTGTGGGTTGTGCTCCTCCTGGCGATTCTGGCTTTTCTCGTCATCTATCCGATCATGATGCTGCTGCTCGGTTCGCTCACCGACACCAACCCGGTGGTCGAGGGCATCAGCCTGCGCCATCTTTCGATCGCGAATTTTCTGGTCGTGCTGGCTAACCCCAATGTCGGTGAGGCGCTGCTCAATACCTTGATCGCCTGTGGCGGCGGTACCGCGATCGCGGTCGTGATCGGGCTGTTCTTTTCCTGGATCGTGGTTCGCACCAACACGCCGTTCAAGGGTTTCATCGCCGCCGCCAGCATCCTGCCGCTGTTTGCGCCGCCGCTGGTCGCGGGCGTGGCGTGGGCGATCCTGGGTTCACCCAAGACCGGCCTGATCAACACCATGTTCAAATGGATCGGGCTCGACTGGCGCGTCGATTTCTATTCGCTGTGGGGGCTGGTGTTCGTGTTCGGGATCTACTACGCGCCCTATGTCTACATGTTCACCTCCTCGGCGCTGCGCAACATGGATCCGAGCCTGGAGGAGGCCGCCGAAATCTCCGGCGCCAGTGCGTTCGCGACCCTGTTCTCGGTGACGTTCCCGCTGATCATGCCGGCGATCATCTCGGGCATGCTGCTGTCGTTCATCGTGATGCTCGGCATCTACGGCATTCCGGCGGTGCTGGGGTCGTCGAGCAATCTGGCGCTGCTGACGACCTACATCTTCAAGCTCACCAACTGGTCGCCGCCGCTCTACAACACGGCGGCAGCGGTCGCGATCATCCTGATGGTCGTCACCGGCGCGCTGGTGTTCCTGCAGAACAGGGTGATCAGTGGTCGCAGCTACACCACCGTCGCGGGCAAAGCGTTCCGTCCGCGCAACCTCGATCTCGGGCGCTGGCGCTGGTTCACCTTCGGCCTTGGTATCGTCTACCTCCTGGTCGTGGTGGTGCTGCCGCTGCTCGCGTTGATCGTGGCGGCGTTCCGAAAATTCATGTTCATCCGCGACGTCAACAGCCTGTTCGACATGCGCCAATATTCGATGGTGCATTTCGACAGCATCTTCGACAATCCGCTGACGCTGCGGTCGATCTACAATGCGGTCGAGGTCGGCGTGGTCACGGCCGTGGTCGGTGGCGTGTTGGCGTTCGCGATCGGCTACACTATTCACCGCACCCAGGTGACGGGACGGCGCTGGATCGATTTGATCTCGACCGTTCCGGTCGCGATCCCCGGCCTCGTGGTCGGCGTCGCCTATCTCTGGGCCTGGATCGGGATTCCCGGCGGGCTCTACGGCACGATCTGGATCCTGGCGCTGGCCTTCATCGCCCGCTTCATGCCGGATACGGTGAAGGCGTTGTCGACCTCGTTCCTGCAGATCCATCGTGAACTGGAGGAGGCCGCCTGGGTCTGCGGCAAGGGCATGTTCGCCACCATCCGGACCATCGTGCTGCCGCTGGCGCGGCCGGGCGTGATCGCATCGATGACACTGCTGTTCGTGCTGGCGATCCGCGAACTCGGCTCGTCGCTGTTTCTCTACACCAGCAACACCATGGTGATGTCGGTGTTGCTGCTCGACTATTACGAAGGCGGAAATCTCGGCAAAACCGCCGCATTCAGCCTGGTGCAGACGGTTCTGCTCGGCGTTCTCATCGGCGGCGCCAATTGGCTGTCGCGCGAGGCGACGCAAAGCGGCGTCGCCCGCACCGGATAAAAACTTGAGGGAGGATTGGCTATGGATAGACGGATCTTCACCAAACTCGCGCTGGCCGGCGTCGCCGGTCTTGGTATCGCATGGAGTACATCAGCGCAGGCACAGGAATTCGGCTCGCCCGAGCTGATCGCCGCCGCGAAGAAGGAAGGCAAACTGGTGTTCTACACGGCGAATTTCGCCGAGGTCGAGCAGCAGGTTATCAAGGCGTTCAACAAGCGCTTTCCCGAAATCAAGGTCGAGATGGTGCGCGCACCGGGCGGCCAGCTCATCACGCGGGTGAGGACCGAGGCCGCGGCCGGCAAGTTGATTGCCGACGTGGTCGATCATTCCGACCGCTCGCTGATGCAGCCCTTGGCCGATTTGTTCCAGGATTACGCGCCGCCGAATGCCGCGGACTACAACCCGGATTCGCTGATCTCTCCTAAACTGTGGCCACGCGTGACCCTGGTCTGGTCGATCGCCTACAACACTGAACTGGTGAAGAATCCGCCGAAGACGTGGATGGATTTGACCATGAAGGAATATGACAAGCAGACCGGGCAGGTGTTTGCGCGGTCGGGCGGTACCACCTGGACCCGCATCATGTTCGAGCGCCAGGTGCTGGGTGAGGATTACTGGGCCAAGCAGGCGTCGACCCATCCGATCCTGTATCCATCGGGGGCGCCGATGTCGGACTCGTTGGTGCGCGGCGAAGTCGCGATGGGGCCGCTGCTCTATAATGCGATCTATCCGAAGCAAAAGGACGGTGCGCCGATCAAGATCATTTTCCCACCTGAAGGCGCGCCGGTGAATCCCTATGCGACCGGCATTCCGAAGACTGCTGCCAATCCCAACGCTGCAAAGCTGTTCCTGAACTGGTGCATGTCGAAGGAGGGGCAGACCTTCATGATCAAGGAACTCGGCAATCTGACCTCGCTCAAGGTGGCGCCGGCTTACCCCGAGGGTTTCGATCCGAAGGTGGTCAAGGTCTGGTTCCCGAAATTCGAGGAATACATCAAGCTGCAGGAGTCATGGGTGTCGGAATGGGACAAGACCTTCGGCTACCGGCAGTGAATGGGATGCGCATGATGCGGGCCTACTCATGACGGCAACGCTCGAAGTCACCGACCTGCGCAAGCAGTTTTCGGTCGGCCGCCCGGCGATCGACGGTGTCAGCTTTGCCGTGCCGGCCGGCGAGATCGTGGTGTTGCTCGGGCCGTCCGGCTGCGGCAAGACCACGACGTTGCGATGCGTCGCGGGACTCGAACATCCGACCGATGGCGAGATCAGCATCGCCGGCCGGATCGTGTCGTCGCCCGCCAACGGCATCCTGGTGCCGCCGCGGCTGCGCGAGCTCGGCATGGTGTTCCAGTCCTATGCGGTGTGGCCGCACATGACGGTGCGGCAGAACGTGGTCTATCCGCTCAAGCATCGCAAGCTGTCGCGCGCCGACGCCCGAAAGAAGGTCGATGAAGCGCTCGAATTGGTCGGCCTGTCGGAATATGCCGAGCGGCCGGTGGTGGCGTTATCCGGCGGGCAGATGCAGCGCGTCGCGCTGGCGCGCAGCATCGTCTACCGTCCGCAATTGCTGCTGCTCGATGAGCCGCTCTCGAATCTCGACGCCAAGCTGCGTTTAAGGTTGCGCGACGATCTGCGCGTCATCCTCAAGCAAACCGGCATGACCGCGCTGTATGTCACCCACGACCAGGCCGAGGCCGTGGTGCTCGGCGACCGCATCGGCGTGATGCGCGATGGCAAATTGCTGCAGATGGATACGCCGGATGCGATCTATAACCGGCCGGCGGATCTGTTCGTCGCCAATTTCACCGGCGCCACCAACGAAATCGCGGGCACGCTGGTGTCGCGCAACGGCGATTACGGCACGGTCGATTTCGGCGAGGGCCGCCGCGGGGAAGTGTCCTTGCTGCATTCGCTCGGTCCCGACGAAAAGGTGCGGATCGCGCTGCGGCCGGAGAACATCACGATCGGCCAGCACAACGGCGCCAACATTTTTCCCGCCCGCGTACTCGACCGCCGCTACCAGGGCACGCACACCGCCTATGGTATCGAACTGTTCGGCCGCCGGCTGGAAGTGGTCGAACTCGGCACTGCCGCGCGGCATCAGGTCGGCATCGAGACGCCGGTTTCGCTGCCGCGGGAAAGCTGCTGGGCCTATCGCGACACCGGACCGGTGTCCTATGAATAGCGGCCGATAGAAGACGACAACCTGCGAACGGTTGCGTCCGGCCCGGCGATTGAGGACATTCTGAAAGCCGCAGAGCTGGAGGCCGCCCTTGAAAGTTTCACGTTTGATTGGATTGGCGTTCGCGCTCGCTCTTCCCGCCTCGGCGCAGGCCGGCCAGAGCATCAGCCTGATCTTGAACTGGACGCCAGCGGCCGATCACTCGCCGTTCTATTACGCGAAGTCGCAAGGCTGGTACGAGAAGGCCGGGATCGACCTTTCCATCGAGGTCGGCAAGGGCTCGGGCGTCTCCTCGCTCAAGGTCGGATCGGGCGGGGCGCCGTTTGGTATCTCGGATCTGGCGACCATGCTGGTGGCCCGCAGCAAGGGCGCCGATGCCGTCGCGGCGATGAGCATCTATGCCAATACCGGGCAGACCTTCTATTGGTTGAAAAGCCAGGGCGTGAATGGTCCGAAGGATTTTGCCGGCCGCAAGATCGGCAACCCGCCGGGCGACGCCTCGCGCGTGATGTGGCCGGCCTTCGCCAAGGCGGTGGGCCTTGCGCCGGAGTCGGTGTCGTTCGTCAATGTCGGGCCGACCGCGAAGTCGGCGGCGCTCAAGAGCCATACCGTCGACATCGTCAGCGACTTCTACAATTCGCACGACATCAAGCTGAAGGAGTTCGGCGCCGATTTGGGATCGCTGAACTGGAAGGACATCGGGCTCAATACCTATGGCAACTCCCTGATCGTCAACGGCGCCTTCCTGGAGAAGAACGCAAAACTCACGCAAGATTTCGTGCGCATCACGCAGAAGGCCTATGCCGCCTGCGTCGCCGATTTCGAGCCGTGCCTGAAAGCGCTGCTCGACCAGGTCACCGGTCTCGACCGCGAGGAGCAGCTGCTGCAGTGGGGCCGCATCAAATATCTGATGGCCGATGAATTCACGACCACGAAGGGATTGGGCTGGATCGACGACGGCCGGATGAAGAAGGATTACGATCTGGTGCAGACTTATCTGGGCATCGAAAAGCCGTTCGCGGTGGAAAGCGCGTTTACCAGCAAGCTGCTCGATCCCGGCATCAAGATGGATGCGAGCAAGGTGAGTAATTGAGCCGCCGCTGCTTCCTCGTCATTGCGAGGAGCGAAGCGAGGAAGCAATCCATTCCTTCTTTGTGCGGTGAGATGGATTGCTTCGCTCCGCTCGCAATGACGTGGAGAGAGCCTACCCGCTCGGCCCCAATCCCAGACTTGCATAAATCCGCCGCGCATAGGCGCCGAATTCGTCCGTAGTCTTGATCGGCAGCGCGCGCGGAAACGGTAGCTCAATCGGAAAGTACTCCGCCATCCGCGCCGGGCCGGATGTCAGCACGGCGCAGTGCGAGGCGAGGAACACGGCTTCCTGGATCGAGTGGGTGACGAAGATGATGGTTTTGCCGCTCTCGCGCCAGATCCGCAGCATTTCCAGGTTCATCTGCTCGCGGGTAAGCGCATCGAGCGCGCCGAACGGCTCGTCCATCAGGATCAGTTTTGGGTCGTGGATGAAGGCGCGCGCAATGGCGGTGCGCTGCTGCATGCCGCCGGAGAGTTGCTGCGGATATTTGTCCTCGTAGCCGGCAAGGCCGACGAGGTTGAGTAAATCACGGGCGCGGTCGCGCGCGGCCTTGATCGGCAGCCCGACGATTTCGGCCGGCAGCAGCACGTTGTCGAGGATGGTGCGCCATTTCAGCAGCAACGCCTGCTGGAACACCATGCCGATATCGCGCGCGGGATCGAACGGTGTTTTTGTGTTGCCGATCTTGACGGTACCGCCATCGGCCTCGTGCAGCCCGGCCAATATCTTCAGCACCGTGGTCTTGCCGCATCCGGACGGGCCGACCAGGGAGATCAGTTCGCCTTCGGCGACGTCCATGGTGACGTCGGAGACGGCCAGAAACTCTGCGCCTTTGGAGCGATAGACCTTGCGGACGTTGCGCAGGCTGATGAAGGGCTCTTCGGCCGTCATGCCAGCCATTTCTGCAGATGGTCGGCGACGAACGCATTGTCGGAGAGGTCGGCGTGCTCGCGGCAGACGCGGTCGATCTCCTGCATCTGGCCGGGACTCAATCCTTCGGCCGGATCGAGGCACCACAGCCCCTGCATCAGCCCCTGCCGCCGCAGGATTTCGTGGCAGCCGGCGATGCAGCCGTGAAAGTTGTTGGCAACGTCGAAGAATGCGCTGTTGCAATCGGTCACGCGGGCGTCGAGCGCCAGCAGGTCCGCCGGCACGGTATCCTTGCCCCGCGCCGCCTTGCACATCTCGAACTGCTTGATCGCGGCTTCCGTCCACACCGACCAGTGGCCGAGCAGGCCGCCCTTGAAATAAGCGCGCGTGGTGACGCCCTTGTCGCACAGGTCGAACGGCAGCGTGAGATCGAGCAGGATATGGTCGTCATTGCCGGTATAGAGCGCGACGCGGTCGAGCGCGCCGGCGGCGGCGACGCCGCGCAGCACGTCGAGCGTACGATAGCGGTTGAACGGGGCGATCTTGATGGCGATGACGTTGTCGATCGCGGCAAACCGCCGCCAGAAATTGGCGCTGAGGATCACACCGCCGACGGCGGGCTGCAGATAGAAGCCGACCAGCGGAATTTCGCGCGCCACCGCTTCGCAATGCGCGATGATCTCGTCTTCGGAGGCCGATTTCATCGCGGCGAGGCTCAGCAGTCCGGCATGATAGCCGATGCCGCGCGCGATATGGGCTTCAGCAATCGCCTGCTGCGTCGGGCCCGCGAGCCCCGCCACCATCGCGAGCGGCCGCCTGGTCCACGCGGCGGCGGTCTGCGCCGCCAGTTCGAGCACCGGTCGGTAGAGTCCAACGTCGCGGATCGCGAATTGGGTGGTGTGGACGCCGACGGCGAGGCCACCGGCACCGGAATCGATGTAGTAGCGCGACAGCGCGCGCTGATGCCTGGTGTCGAGCTTGCGGTCGGCGTCAAGTGCCAGCGGATGCGCGGGGATTACCGTGCCCTCGGCAATCAGTTTTCGCACGTCGGATTTGATCTCGCTGTGGTGCATGAAAATTCCTATCCAAATTCCGGGCCCGCGACCGCGAACGGCAGTTCGGCCGCGATCATGGTGGCGCGGCCGAACCGCATGCGCTGGAACGGCCGTTCGA
>JBOHIT010000663.1:0-5074 GCA_050726155.1 Bradyrhizobium sp. | reverse complement strand
GCTGTCACCCAGCGGATCGCTGCCGGGAACCAGCATCCGCATGGTCACGGGCCGGATTTCGATCATTCCGGCCAGCGACGGGATGTGAAAATTCGTGGCCATGCAGAGCGCCATCAGCGGGCACTGGTCGCAATCCATGGGCACGGATTTGTCCGGGCAGCACGGCATGTCAGCGGCCATTTCCGCTGCTGCCATCGCCGCCATCGGCCCACCCATGGCCATGCCCGCATTCGCAGGCCTGGAGAGCGGGGCGAACACGAGACCTGCGACCAAAAAGATCGCCAACAGCCGGCCCATGTAGATCGATATTTTCACGCCTGTGTTCTCTCACGATCCGGCCCAAATTGGAACCTCGGCCGGATCACTAATTCGCCAGAATACCGAACGGATCGCTCAAGTCGTTAACCAATTGGTCGTCGCGCACCTGCCGCCGGCCGATGGCGCTGCAGCAACCGCGTCAACGACCCTTCGGGCCACCCTGATAGTGCCACACCGGCCCACTGCCGTTAGCATTTGTCGCGGGCTGCAAGCCCGATGCGGGGCGGTCATACGCGAGCGCTGAATTCAAGTCGCGTTGCGTACTCGCCGTTGTGGCCTGGGCGCTCTGCATGGCCTCATTCGGCCAATAGCTCTTGTCCGTGATGGTCTGGCCCGCATGGGCGGTTGCAGAGATCGCTACCAGCGGCAGCAACAGGGAAATCGTGCGAAGGTGTTTGGCTGACATAGTCCGGCTCCATCATTGTACGAAGCGCCTCATGCGCTTCTGATGATGAATTCGGAGCAGCTCTGCCTTCGGTTACAGGTTCACGCCGACGTGAACCACGTCACTTACCAACGCAATAGCCGCGGTCCCAACGCTGCGCCGGCCAGGGTGCATAGCACAATCGTGCCGCCGTACCATGCCGCGATGAACGGCAATGAATCGTCGCTGCAGTGCAGAGTGTAGGCGATCGCGCTCACGCCGCCTGCAACGAGTCCAGCAACGGCCCCGGCACGAACAAGGTTGGTCGGCGCGGCTCGTCGCACTGCAAAAATGGTAACCGCGAAAGGCACGATCGCAATGATCGGAATTGAGAGCAGGCATTCAAGCCATTCATCGCCGATTATCATCCGATTCCAGTGTGAACTTGGCGCGGCACCCAGGCTGATTGCACCAAGTAGCGCGATTACGGCAAACGGCAGCACAATCGTGAACGGCGATATTCCGCGATCCGCGCCGGGACGGGCAAGCCTTGTGAGATAGCGCACTGCGATGCCAACCACTGCAATCGCGAACGCAAGCTTCAAGGACAGAAACAGGACCGCGCGGGTTGTCGTGAGGTCTGCGCGGGCGCCCAATGCGACGAACACGATGCCAAATGCGATGATCGCCCCAGCCGCAACGGCGATGGAAATCGCCCGCCCGACCAGTCCGCCGCTAACCGGCTCGACATTTGCACTGAGCATGGCAACGAGATCATCCGTTTTCATGTTTGGTCTCCCTTGCGATGAGCGTCGCCAGCGTGCGCAAGCCCCGATAAATGTTGATCTTGACGCCCGATTCCGAGATGCCGCATCGCACCGCCGCTTCCGCTACACTTCGTCCCTCGAGTTTCACGCACTCGATCGAGCACCGGACCTTTTCCGGTAACCGGCCCAGGAGTTTTCGGATGTCGTACGAGCTCTCGGCATCCGCATGGTCGTCCTGCGCCATCACCTCGCTATCCTCAACGAGAGCGACGGTCGCCGTCGTTCGGGTCCGGCGCAGATAGTCGATGAGTTTATATCGCGCGATGGTGTGCACCCAGGGTGTCAACGGCTCCCTTATGTCGTAGGTGTGGCGCTTGAGATGGATGGCCAGCAATACTTCCTGCACCAGGTCTTCAGCTTCGGTCGGGCCGCGTCCGACGCGCGCGAGTTTGCCCTTGTAATAGGCTCGCAGCCGGCTGCTTAGTCGATCGAGCAATAACCGGTATGCCGCCGCGTCGCCGTCGAGGCCAGCAAGCATCAGCCCCTTGAGTTCCATTTCGCTGGTCGTCACCGGGCGTTTCCTGGCTATTCGTCGTTGGAGCGGTTTCGGTTACAGCGGCGAGTGCTATTTCAAGAAAATGATCGCTGCACCACGGGCCGCCAGCGGCTGACCGGAACTTGCACGTGACACCTGGAATTCGCTTCGCCGGGTTACTCCAGGTAGTTCGTCGGGAGAGTTCGGCTGGTTACATACTCACGCTGACGTGAAGGACCGCCGGTCACCCGGCCGCCGGACTGTCATCGGTCGGCGCCTTGTGAGGACCCGTGGGTAACCCTGATGAGCTAGTGCATGCGGTGATGCCTGGCCGGGGCGTTGGATGTGTATCCCCTCAATTCAGCATATTTCTTCATCTGGTCCGGTGAAAGAATCTGCGCCGTTTCGAGGTGATATTTGAGGTGCGCGTTTCGCAGTTCGGCCTGCGTTAGCCCGATCTTCGTTATCGCTTCCTTCAGTGCGTCCGGTGTGATGGAGCGGCTGGCAAATTGCTGGTCGAGTGTGCCTTCCTGCTCAATCAATCTCACGCCAATCGGGGTAGATTCCGCTTTCATGGATTCAAACAGCTTTTGAATCTGCTCTTTTTGCGCGGGCAGCAGCGCCAGCTTCTCGGACAACTCCAGCACATGCGATGGGCCAGGATAACCGTTTAATTCGGCGGCCAGGGCCAGGCCCATTCCTCGGCCGGCCTTGAGGTCATCGATCTGTTGTGTGGACAGCGCCTTGATCGGGCGGGTCTGCATCCCTGCGTAGGGAGACTGCGCCAGCGTGGCGGTCGAAGCTAGGATCAGGATACTGGCGGCAGCTGTGATGGCATTCATGAAATTCTCTCCTGTGATGTTTCGAATTTGTCGATGCCGAAGGATGCGCGACCGAGGCCTGTCGTTCATTTCGTCTTCTGTATCTTCGTAACGATGATGCCGGTATCGGCGTTCTCGGCCTCGAACTTGACCTTGTCACCGACCGTCACCTGTTTGAGCATCGCGGGATCCTTGACGCGGAACGCCATTGTCATTCCCTCGTCCATTCCGAGGCTTTTGATTGGACCGTGTTTCAGCGTGATTTTGCCGGAGCTCTCGTCGATTTTCCTGACTTCGCCGATCACAGCCGAATCCTGGGCAAGGCCGGCCGCACCGGTAAATGCAAGGGCGAGCATCGCGATCGCGGTAGCCGAAATGAGTTTCTTCATGGTCTTTTCCTTGTTCCTGATTGCTTGACGGTGATACGCCCGGTCATGCCGTAGTCCCGATGATCCGGGATCAGGCAGGCATATTCGAACGTGCCGGTCTTGGTGAATTTCCAGAGGATCTCCGCCGATTTTTTCGGCGGGAGGCGAACGCCGTTTGGATCGTCGTGCTCCATCTTGGGATTTTTCTTCATGGCTTCCGCGTGCTTCAGATTGTCCTCGGTGCTGGCAAGAAGGAATTCATGATCTTCAGTGCCAGCGTTGCGAATGATGAATCGAATCTGCTCGCCGCGTTCGACCTCGATGCGGGATGGAGTGAATTCCATCTCGCTC
This sequence comes from Bradyrhizobium sp., assembly GCA_050726155.1. Lineage (GTDB taxonomy): Bacteria > Pseudomonadota > Alphaproteobacteria > Rhizobiales > Xanthobacteraceae > Bradyrhizobium. The sequence goes on along the minus strand of JBOHIT010000663.1, from coordinate 1,550 downwards.
ATGGTGACCTCGATCGTTCGCGAAGGTTTCTTCGCGTTGCCCGGTTCTCCGGCCGAATAGGTCTCATGGGCTTGCTGCTCATGGCTCATTGCTGGCGCTGCCGAGAGCGCGAAGCCGGCTATGCCGGTCACGCCAACGCCGATCAGCGCACCCAAAAAGGCGCGCGAAAGCTGCATCTTCTTCTTCATCGTAAAGATTCCCAAGTCTGCTGGTCTGCCGCGTCAGCGGCATGGATCACGCGCGCATCAACGCGCCGCGCGACGGCGTTAAGCCGAATGGACCAGGAGGCGGGGAGGTCTTGGAGGGGGATGTTGGCCGAGACTGTCGCCTTGCGGATCGCTACCGGGCGCCAGCATCCGCAACGTAACGGGCCGGATTTCAATCATGCCGGCCGACGATGGTTCGTGAAAAGTCTTGGCCATGCAGAGCGCCATCAGCGGGCACTGGTCGCAATCCCTGGGCATGGACTTGTCCGGGCAGCACGGCATGTCGGCGACCATCTCGGTTGCCGCCATCTCCGGTTCAGCCTTGCCGACGCCCGCATTCGCAGGCCCGGAAAACGGGGCGACCACGAGCCCGGCGATCACAAGGATCGCCAGCAGGCGGCCAAGATGGGTCAAGATTCTCACGCCGGTATTCTCCCACGATCCAGCCGGCAGGGGAACCTCTACCGAACCTCGGCCGGATCACTAATTTGCCAGAATTCCTCCGTCATTCCGGGGCGCGCGCAGCGCAACCTGGAATCCATTGGACGGCGTGTAGATGAATGGATTCCGGGCCTGCGCCTCAGGTCCGCAATTGCGGACCGACGGCGCATCCAGGAATGACGGTCGAGTTGCCCTCGAACCGCCAGATTACATTCATGTAATCCGCGGCGCCTCGACGCACCGTGGCTTCTTGTGGGAGGGCCAGGCGGCTCCCTACCTCAGGGGTGTCTGCCACGGCATTCGGCCGCGGCGGCAGGGAGACAAACATGAGCTATCTGAAGACTGCCATTCTGCTGGCCGGTCTCACCGGCCTCTTCATGGGCGTCGGCTATCTCTTCGGCGGCGCGGGTGGTGCGATGATTGCGCTTGTGATCGCGGCCGCGACCAATCTGTTCGCCTACTGGAATTCGGACCGCATGGTGCTGTCGATGTACGGCGCCCATGAGGTCGACCGGCGCACCGCGCCTGACCTCGTGCAACTGGTCGGCGATCTCGCCGGGCGCGCCGGCCTGCCGATACCGCGCGTGTTCCTGATGGACGAGCCGCAGCCCAATGCGTTCGCCACCGGCCGCAATCCGCAGAATGCCGCCGTCGCGGTCACGACCGGGCTGGTGCAGTCGCTCAGCCGCGAGGAGCTGGCCGGCGTGATCGCCCACGAACTCGCGCACATCAAGAACCACGACACGCTCCTGATGACGATCACGGCGACGATTGCCGGCGCGGTCTCGATGGTGGCGCAGTTCGGCATGTTCTTCGGCGGCAACCGCGACAACAACCACGGCCCCGGCATCATCGGTTCGATCGCGATGATGATCCTGGCGCCGCTCGGCGCTATGCTGGTGC
>JBOHIT010000662.1:0-24286 GCA_050726155.1 Bradyrhizobium sp. | reverse complement strand
GCGTGCCATTGGCAACGGCGAGGAAGTCCGCCCGCTGCCTTAGCCGATCCATAATGAGGTCTCCGGAGACGTCCGGCTCAGGCGCTCAGACGCTTGCGGCCACGCGCACGGCGCGCAGCGAGAACCTTGCGGCCGCCGGTGGTCGCGAGACGGGCGCGGAAGCCGTGACGGCGCTTGCGCACCAGTTTGCTGGGTTGATAAGTCCGCTTCACGGGTAGTTCTCCGCTAACCTGGCAATCTGCCGCTGAACTGCGATCTGCCACTGAATTGAAGGTAAGTCCGGTGATGCTGGCAGACCCAAAACGGGCCATCTGCGGCCCCAAATGAGCCGCCCCCGGTCAGACCGGGCCATCGCGGACAATTGCGCGGCTTATACGGGAGCGACCTGTTTTCGTCAATGTTTCGCGGTGCCGCAATCGGGGTTCTCTAAATTGGCACAATTGGGGCGAATATTATTGTTTTCGCGGGGTTTTTAGGGGCGAGAAGGCAACTCGCCCCTTACATCGGAACCGGCCGACATTAGCGATCGGTAATTTGACCGGTCCGTGGGCGAAACGCATCCTCGCAAATCAACGCGCGGGCGGCGGCAATGAGGCCGGTCTCAAGGTCCGGCCGTGCGTGCGAAACAGGGTTATCAAGGCGGATATTCGTGTCAGCGACTGACGACCAGCCGACCATTACAGCGCCGCAGCCACAGCCGCTGCGTCGGCTCGGGCTGTCCGGCAAGCTGCTGCTGCTCACCATTCCGCTCGTCATGATCGCCGGCCTGATGATGTACGTGCCGACGATCGCGAACTTCCGCATCAACCGCCTGAACGATCGCCTGGCAGCGGCCAATACCGCAGCGCTGGTGCTGGATGCCGCCCCGTCCGGCATGGTTCCGGATTCGCTGGCACGGCAGATCCTAAGGAGCGTCGGCGCGCGCGCGGTCGCGATCAAGATGGGGCAGCAGCGGCGGCTGCTCGCCAGCGCCGATCTGCCCGCCGCGATCGACCACGACATCGACATGCGGACCATGACCGTGTGGTCGGCGATCGTCGATTCGTTCGAGACGCTGATGGAGACCGGCAACCACACCATTCGCCTCGTCGGGCCTGCCCCCGGTGGCGCGCAATTCATCGAGGTGGTGTTCGACGAGCAGCCGCTGCGGCAGGCGATGTACCGCTTCTCGCGCAATGTGCTGCTGGTGTCGCTCGGCATCGCGATGCTGACCGCGGGCCTCGTCTATCTTGCGCTGCATTATTTGTTCGTGCGGCCGATGCGGCGGCTGACGGCGAACCTAGTCGGCTTCCACGAAAACCCTGAAAGTGCTGCCCGCATCATCGTGCCGAGCCAGCGCGGCGACGAGATCGGCGTGGCAGAGCGCGAATTGTCCGACATGCAGCGCGACCTGGTGTCGATGCTGCATCAGAAGAGCCGGCTCGCCGCCCTCGGTCTCGCGGTTTCCAAGATCAACCATGATCTGCGCAATCTCCTGGCGTCGTCGCAATTATTGTCCGACCAGCTTGCCAGCGTGCCCGATCCGCGGGTGCAGCGTTTTGCGCCAAAACTGATGCGCTCGCTGGAGCGCGCCATCGACTTCTGCCAGTCGACGCTCTCTTACGGCCGCGCGCAGGAAGCCGCCCCCGACCGCCGCATGATTCTGGTCGAGCCCGTGGTGGCCGAGGTGCGCGAAACCGCCGGCATCGATGCCGCGATCGCCTGGATCAGCGCGATCGAACGCGGGCTCGCCGTCGACGCCGATCCCGATCAGTTGTTCCGCGTGCTGCTCAATCTGGTGCGCAACGCGGCGCAGGCGCTGGAAAGCCGGCCGAAGGGCGACGCGGCCGCCTTGCAGATTCGCATCACCGGCCGCCGCGAAGGTTCGGTCGCGATCATCGAGGTTTCCGATACCGGCCCCGGCGTGCCGGCGCGGGCGCGCGAACATTTGTTCGAGGCGTTCCAGACCTCCGGCCGGCCCGGCGGCAGCGGGCTTGGCCTTGCGATCGCCGCCGAACTGGTCCGCGCCCATGGCGGCGACATCCATCTGGTCGAAGGCACCATCGGCGCCACCTTCCGGATCTCGATTCCGGACCGCCCGGTGGAACTGCAAACCGTCCGCAACGAGCGGGCGCGGGCGTAAATCTCTCTATTTGCTGCATTTTGTGACCGGTCTGGCCGGTTTACCCCGGCCAAATCGCTTGCCAGAACCTGCGTTCCGGCGCTTGCCAATCCGGGCCGGAGCGGGTAGCTAAAGCGCTCTTTCGCGACGTTTCCGAACCACTCTCGGATGCATCGGGGCGCTTGGCCCGCGGTGTCTAGCGAAAAACGCGCCCGTAGCTCAGCTGGATAGAGCACCAGACTACGAATCTGGGGGTCAGGAGTTCGAATCTCTTCGGGCGCGCCATTTCCACGACAGGGCATGCTACCACGCCCTTCCCGCGGCGGCGCCGCGTCACGAATGATTCCGGCGTCGTGAGGCTCGCCAGGGCGTGAGCCGCGGAATCCAGCGCGGGACGTTGGCCCGGAAATCCTCGTACTCCGTTCCGAACCTATGAACGAGCGCCGGCTCCTCGTACCCCACGACAAACGCGTGGAAGGCGAGCCACACCAACACACCGTACAGAAGAAGGCGCTGGTCGCCGAACAAGGCCGCTTGGCCCAGAATGACGGCGACAAGGGCAACGTAAATAGGATTGCGCACGTAGCGATAGAGACCCGTCACCACGAGGTTCTGCGTCGGTGCGATCGGCGCCGGCGTACCCAATCCTTGCAGCGCAAAGCGTGCAAACGAGTCGACAAGCCCGGGTAGACCGGCGACGATCAACAGGATCCCGACGGCGCGCGTCGCTTCGAGATCGAAGAAGGGCGGCCGAAACTCCCAACGCGTAATCCACCATGGAATGAGCCCCGCCACCGAGCTGGGCGCAACCGCAAAGAAGAGGGCAGAGCCCAATACCGCGATCGTTTTCGGCACGGCACCTCCTTCCCGCCCTGTCGCAAGGTTTAATGCAGCCATGTCCGGTCAGCGCGTTCAACGGAAGTAGGCGCTGGCCCCATCCAAAATCCGGGTGATCATCATAGCAGCATCGGCGGCTCACGCACGCCAACAACTATCCGATCGTTGAATCGCGACGGCCTTGCGAAAGCGTCTCGACCAGGCCCACAGTCCAGCACATCGGGCATCCGCGTAGCGCGACGAGGGCGGCAACGCCCGCGCCCAAGGATAGCCAAGGGTGCGCGGTCTGGTGGACGATCGCCCAAGCGAGTAGCGCCGCCGCAGCTGCGCCGCGCATCAGGTGCGCGCCGAGGAAGGCGCTCCCGAACATGCCGACTCCACGAAAGTAATTCATGCGCTCTCTCTTCCGCTGTCCGTTGTGCCGAGCAGGTATTCGCGCACCAACGCGCGGGCGCGGCGCAGGCGGCTTTTGGCTGCTTCGCGCGTCACGCCGAGCCGCCCGGCGATTTCCCCAATCGTCAGATCTTCGAGATCTCGCAGCAGCAGCACTTCGCGATGGGACGGCGAAAGCGACTCAATCGCATTGACCAAGTCCATGCGTAACTCGTCCGGCGGGACCTTTGCGAGCTGGCGTGACTCTTCCAGGCTGGCGAGCTCCTCGACTCCGCGCATCAGCATCAGCGCCGGCAGCATGCAAAGGCGCGCGATGACGGTCACCAGCCAGCCGGCGAGTGCGGCTGGACTGCGGATCGTGCCCACGCGCCGGTACACGACGATGAGTGCTTCTTGCACCACATCTTCGATGACCGAGGTGCGGTGGCAATGCCGCCGGGCGTAGCGTCGAATGTCCGGCTGCAGCGCCACCAATAGCTGTGTCAGCGCGTGCCGGTCACCCGACTGTGCCGCGAGCAAGAGATCGTCTGATACGCGCGCCAAGGCAGTCACCCCTTCAGTGGCTCGCGCCCGGCGATGGCGCAGGCAGGGCAATAGCCGAACACGGCGGTGACCAGCGTCACGATACCCACGCCGCTGAGCAGTAGCCCGAGCGGCGAAGCGTGCAGCGCAACCACGCCGCAGATGAGCATCAAGCCCCCGCCGATCAGCCTGGCCGCGCGCTCCCACCCACCAACGTTCTTCCTATACCACATGGTTCTGTGCTCCGGTTCGTGACGCGCCGCTATGGCGCATTCACCCAGACAAGAGGGCGCAAACCCGGCGCCGGGGTCGCGGCACAAAAAATAATTTGAGGGGGTGGCAGCTTCAGCAGGCTGGCGTGAGTGTCGGGCGCGGGCCCGGGCCGCTGAGGAACGCCGGCATCGGGTCGCCGGGGTGCGGACATCCGATCCGGCAAAACTCCCGCCCGCGCCGAAGAGGTGATTGAATAGGACGCTATTTGCTGCACCGCATTAGTCGCTAATGGCCCATCTATCTGGGAGGCTGATCGAGATTACCGCTATTGAGGGGTAAGCCGACCACCCCGCAACATCGGGGGATCCACGATGTGTAGTGCTAGATGGCAGAGCATCGCAGACTTGCCGATTGTAGCGCATCGCGGGCTTCGGCATCATAGGGGAATCGCGAGGGAGTAGTGCCCATCTTCATCGGCCGTGGCGCGCCATCACTTTCGATAAATCAATCGTTGCGTCCGGCCGCCACTCACCGTGGCGTGGTCCGATCTTCAGCTCGCTTGCGCAGCATATCCCTGGATATATCGACGAGCCTTTCGCCGATCATGCGCGCCACATCGTCGTGACGCGAAGATTGCCGGGATCATTTTGGTTTTGCGCCGATCCCCGCGAAGAACGCAGCGTTCTCCGGATCAGCCCATAATTCAGCGGGACAACATATTTATCCGCACTGGGCGTGCTTCGCCGTCCGAAATCAAAAATGGCCACGGCTGGGGTCCTATCTGAGTTCGCGCGCACTGGAACATGCCGGCGTTTCTGTCGGTAAAGGCGAGTACGATATGCACGTAAGCCGGTTAACCATCTACCGCAGCGTGCATCTTGAACATCAATGAAATTGCCTGTGAAGCAATTTTAGTTGACGGTAGAGTAAATTGAAGAAATGCTCCATCCCATGAAACTCCAGGACGAAGCCTTGGTCAGGCTGGGTGGTCGCATCCGCGCGTTGCGGGAGGTGCGCGGCATGAAACTGAAGCAATTGGCCGACGCCACCGGGCTCTCGGATGCGTTCGTCTCACGTCTGGAACGCGGTCAGGTTTCAAGCTCCGTTGCGAACCTGATCCAGATCGCACAGGCGCTCGACATTGGTGTCAGCGAACTGTTCGCCGATCCGCCCGATCGGCTTCGTAGCGACATTACCGTGCATCGCCACGGCGACGGCGGCGAAGACCAGGGCATTCCGAGCACCGGTTATCGCTGGCGGCTGTTTGCCGGCGGCATGCCGAACGACGATCTCGAGGTCTTCCAGCTGCTGTTCCCGCGGAAGAACCGGATGGATCTGATGGTGTCGCATCCGGGGCAGGAATATTGCTACGTGCTCAGCGGCCGCATCCGGTTTCATGTCGGCGCGGAAAGCTTCGAGCTTGCGGCGGGCGAAGGCATTTTCCTCAATTCCGAACTGCCGCACCGCGCCGACAATATCGGCGACGACGAAGCGCGGATACTGATGGTGGTCGCCAAATCTGCGCAGGCCAAATCTTCCGTGCGGAACGAACATTTCGATTGGTGGCGCGTGGCCGATGCCGCGGCCCCGGCAAGATCCAGCAAAAGCAAAATCAGCCAGGGAGAATGACGATGCAGCCAGCAACCGATTCAGCCAGCGGCAAGTATTTGCCGTACGAGGCCAAGCACATCAACGATGTCGAGTGGGAGACCATTCGTTGGCCCGGCGAAACCGGCAAGATGCTGTTTCATCCACGGCCGGAACGGCCGACCGAACCGAACGCCGGGATCCTGCGGCTCGCGCCCGGCGCCCATCATCCCATCCACAACCACGATTTCGCCCAGGTCTGGTACATTCTTTCCGGTGAATTTCGGATCGACGATAATCTCTACACGGCCGGAACGATGATCTTTCATCCCGATCCGCATTTTGAAGGCAAGTTCGAAACCGCGACGGGTGGTGATATCCTCATCGTGCAATATCCGGGACCGACCACCGGCGGCAGACCCATTTATGCCGGGCGCTTCAACATGGAAAAGCGCCGCGATATCTCCGAGGAACGCACTGATCTTTGATCGCGGCGAATCCGCAGGCGGTATGGCGTGATCCCGGTTTGCGAACCAACGACCGCTATTTTTTGGTCGTGGCGGTGCTGGCGGCGCCCCGCACCATCAGGGCGATCTGCCGGCCGACATCGTCGACGCTCAAGCGGCCGCCTGCGGTGAACCAAAACACGGTCCAGTTCATGGCGCCAAGGATCGACAGCCGGAACGCATGCCGGTCGCAATCGGGACGCAAGGGCAAATCGTCGATGAGACCCGCGAAGATCTGCTCGTACTCGTCGCGCTGACGGACGAGCTTTCGGACCCCCTTGAGATGGTAGTAACGCGGCGGCGTGAGGATCGCGCGGGTCACGCTGCCACCGAGCAGTATCCGGCAATGCGCAACGATAGCCTCATCGAGGCGCTTCCACGGCTCCTTGATTCCGGCAATGGCGGTCTCCACCTCCTGACGCATTGCCGTGAGGCTTTCCTGGTGGACCGTGAACAGCAGGTCCTCCTTGGATGGAAAGTGATAGTAAAGCGAACCGGACAGAACGCCTGACCCGGCTGCGATATCGCGGATCGACGTGCCCTCAAATCCGTTCCGCGCAAACAGCTCGGACGCTGCAGCAATGATCTGCCGGCGGCGATCGGGGCCTCTCCGTAAGGATTTCGGCTTTTTCGTCTGGGCCTTCGCGCGCCCCAACGCCTTCGTCATTTTCTTCTCAGTCCGTCAATTGAAGAGCGCGGCTGCAAACAAGGTCTGGCAAACTGCGGCTTCCGTTCGCTTCGGCCGGGTCGGCAACAACCATTTTCAATGGATCGCCGATCTCTACACTTTTGCTGGGATATTGTCGATAATCGAACAAGCGACCGATAGACGCGACGGCGCTACGCCGGCTTGCAGAACCGTCGCGTTAATGCCGGTTCGCGGGCGGCATTCATGGCCGCATCAGGTGCCGGCGTGCGGCGGGCCGGCAGCGCCCAGGGAGTAGATTCTTTCATCGATCATGCACAGGGCGGGATAGGCTCGCAACCTCCCGGTTCTGAATTCGGCTTGACTTTCTATTCAACCAAGCGAACGATAGAATAAGAAATTGGCTCGGCATGGCCGTGTCCGACCGACTTTCGGGGCGGACCGGAGATAAGCGGAGCCGACAAAAACAGGCGAGATAATTTCGCCGACAGGGGGCTGGCGTCTTCTGGACCCAAGGAGGAATCAATGTCTGATTTCCTGATCGAACATACGCCGTCGGCCTACAAATATCCGCTGCTGATCAAGCATCTGCTTCACGCGCCGATGACACAGTCGGCCGATCAGGAGATCGTCTACCGCGATCTCGGCCGCTACACCTATCGCGACCTACGCGAACGAATCGGACGGCTTGCGAGCGGTCTCACTTCGAAGGGCGTCCGCCGCGGCGACGTGGTCGGCGTACTGGATTGGGACAGCAACCGTTACCTGGAATGCTATTTTGCAATCCCGATGCTCGGCGCCACGCTTCAAACCGTCAATATCCGGCTATCGCCGGAGCAGGTCTTGTTCACGCTCAACCACGCGCGTCCCAAGCTGCTGCTGGTGAACGTCGAGTTCCTTCCGTTGATCGAGCAGTTGCAGGGGCAGCTTGAATCCGTCGAAGGCATCATCCTCATGTCGGATGACGGCGTGTTTCCGAACAGCCCGGTCAAGACCGCCGGTCATTATGAGGCGATGCTGGCAGACGGTTCGCCGGATTTCACGTTCGAGGATTTCGACGAGAACACCCGCGCGACGATGTTCTACACCACGGGTACCACCGGCGTGCCCAAGGGGGTCTACTTCAGCCATCGCCAGCTGGTGCTTCACACGCTGATCGATCTGGTCGGGTTCGGCTCGCCGGCGCGGCAGGGGCGGTTTCACCGCGAAGACGTGTACATGCCTATCACGCCGATGTTTCACGTCCACGGCTGGGGATTGCCTTATGCCGCGACCGCGATGGGCGTCAAACAGGTCTATCCCGGCCGCTATCAACCCGAACTTCTGTTGAACCTGATCAAGACCGAGGGCGTGACGTTCAGCCATTGCGTTCCGACGATCCTGCAGATGCTGCTGTCGGCGCCCAACAGCAAGGATATCGATCTTTCCGGCCTGAAGATGGTGATCGGCGGCGCGGCGTTGACCAAAGCACTGGCCAAGGCCGCAATGCAGCGCGGCATCGACATCTTTGCCGGTTACGGCATGTCGGAATCCGGCCCGATCCTGACGATCGCGCAGCTCAGGGAGCATGAGCTCACCGGCGACCTTGATGCCGAGGCCGAGCTTCGCACCAAGACCGGAACACCGGTGCCGCTGGTCGACCTCCGCATCGTGGATGGCGGGATGAAAGACGTGGCTCATGACGGTCGTACGCCCGGGGAAATCATCGTCCGGGCGCCGTGGCTGACGATGGGATATCTCAACAATCCGGCGGCTTCGGAAAAGCTCTGGGAGGGCGGCTACCTCCACACCGGCGACATCGGCACCATGACCGCACACGGGGTCGTCCAGATCACCGACCGGATCAAGGACGTCATCAAGACCGGCGGCGAATGGATTTCGTCGATCGAACTGGAAGACATCCTGCTCCAAATGCCGGGTCTGAGCGAGGCTGCGATCATCGGCGTGACGGACGCCAAATGGGGCGAGCGTCCTCTCGCCATCCTTGTCGCCCATCCCGGCGGCAGCGTGGACGATGCAGCGGTGCAGAAGCACGTCAAAGCCTATGCCGACAAGGGCGTGATCTCGCGTTTCGCCATTCCGGACAGGATCAGGTTTGTCGAAGCGCTCGACAAGACGAGTGTCGGCAAGATCGACAAGAAGGTGCTGCGCACCAAATACGGGGACGGTTAGCCGTAAGGAGCAATCCGGTTCCGGCTCTTGCTTGACGGACTGATTGCTCAATCGAAGCCGGTGCGCCTATGATGCGAGCCAACAACGACGTGGGCGGACAAAACGGATCCACGCAAAAGCGACAAAAACCAATGGAAACCGGGAGGATAAAATGGCCGACAAGACCGTCATGGATATGTTCGCCGATATGGCGAAGCAGATAAATCTGCCGAAAATCGATTCCGAGGCGTTTCTCGACATCCACCGCAAGAACTTCGAGGCGATGCAGAAGTCCGCGGCCGTGTTGTCGGAAGGAGGTCGAGCGGTCTTCGCAAAGCAACAGGAAATCCTGGCGGAGATAGGGCGCGAGGCGCGGCAGCTGATCGCCGACTTCAAGCCGGGCGGCTCTCCGCAGGAAATTGCCGCCAAGCAGGCGGAATTGGCCAAGCGCGTGTTCGAAGCGACCGTCAAGAATACCAAGGACCTCGCCGAACTGGTCCAGAAATCGAGCACCGAAGCACCGAAGATTGTTCTCGACCGGATGCGCGAAAGCTTTGCCGAAGCGCGGGCGGCGATCGAGTCCAAGAAGGCCTGATGCGCGACCTCTGCCTCGTGTGAGAGGCGAGCACGAACAACTCTGCTGCAACGCGGGAGAAGTTTGGCGCGGCACGTCTGCAGGACACGACCGGCGATTTCGCAATGATCCGGCTTGCAGTGACGGGCCCAAAGGTTCGTACTTGCGGCCGGTGTGAACGCCGCAAGCAGGTTGCGTGTCGTCGATACCGAGCGCTGAAACGTCTACTGCTGAAACGTCTAACTCATGGGTGAGTGTCAAGATGAAAAAAGAGGACGTGCTCAAGCAATACACAACGCCGACCGGAGCTCCGGCTTTTGTTCCAGGCCCGCACCGCTTCACATCGCGCGAGTATCTGAACATCACCTACCGGACGGATCGGGAAGCGCTCGTCAAGCAGGTGCCCGAACCGCTTGAGGTCGACGAGCCACTGGTTCGCTTTGAAGTGATGAACATGCCCGATACCACCGGCTATGGCTCATATGTCGAGTGCGGACAGGCCGCGGTCGTGCGGCACAAGGAAGAGGTCGGCGAATACATCATCGGCATGTATCTCGACAATCTGCCGGCGATTGCCGCGGGCCGCGAACTCAGCGCGTTCCCGAAGAAGCTCGGCTCGGCAAAACTGTTCGTCGATTCCGATACGCTGGTAGGCACGCTGGATTACGGCACGCTGAGCGTCGCCCGCGCGACGATGGGCTACAAGCACAAGCCGATGGATCTGGAAAAGGCGCGGCAGGAAATCTGCGTGCCCACGTTCATGCTGAAGATTCTTCCGAGCTACGAGAAACGCCCGCGGATTTGCGAACTGGTGCGTACCGAGATCACCAACATCTCGGTGAAGGGGGCGTGGCGCGGGCCGGCGCGGCTGCAGCTGTTCGAGCACGTGCTGGCGCCGCTCGCGGATCTTCCCGTCCGCGAGATCATCTCGGCCACCCACATCCTGACCGACCTCACGCTTTCGCCGGCCGTTGTCATCTATGACTATCTCACCGACAGCGCGCCTTCGGCCAATTCGAAGAAATAGGCTGATATCATGGCCACAGCTCAGCAGGATATTCTGAACCGATATTCGAAGGTTACCGTGATCGGTGCCGGCGTCATCGGCGCGTCGTGGACGGCGCTGTTTCTGGCGCACGGCCTGACCGTGGTCGTCAACGATCCGCGCCCGGACGTCGAGACCATCGTCCGCGACTATATTCGCAACAATCTGTCGACGCTTGGGGAGCTTGGGCTACCGACGGACAATCTGGAAAAACGGCTGAGCTTCGAGGCCGATCTCGAACGCTCGGTGACCGGCGCCGATCTCGTTCAGGAAAACGGGCCGGAGCGGATCGAGTTCAAGCAGGATTTGTGGGAGCGCATCGGCAAGGTCGTGGGTGCCCACGCGCTAATGCTTTCGTCGAGCTCGGCCAAGACCGCGACGGAGCAGGCGCTCAAGATGTCCCGGCCCGAGCGGCTGCTGGTGGGACATCCCTTCAACCCGCCCCATTTGATTCCGTTGGTCGAAGTCGTTCCCGGCGAGAAGACGAGCCCGGAGGCGGTGGATGACGCGGTCGCGTTCTATGCGGCGCTCGGCAAGGTGCCGCGCGTGGTGCACAAGGAAATGCCCGGCTTCGTTGCAAATCGTCTGCAACGGGCGATCTTCCGGGAATGCTGCTATCTCGTCATTCAGGGCGTGGTCAAAGTCGATGAGCTCGACGACATGGTGACGAGTTCGATCGGCTTGCGCTGGGCGGCGGACGGCCCGTTCCGCTCGTTCCATCTCGGCGGCGGTGCCGGCGGTTTCAAATCCTTTTTCAAGCAGTTCGGTCCGGGCCTCAACGAGGCCTGGAAGAACATGGCGCCGGTCAATCTCGATGAAGCTGCGCAGGACAAGATCATCGCGCAGGCGGAGGCATCCTTTGCCGCGCAGCCACCCGAGCAACTCGAAGGCGAACGCGACGCCAAGCAACTGGCTATCATCCGCGCGCTCAAGGCGGTGAAGGCCGCTAAATAGCAAGCGCTGCCATTGCGGCGTCGAGGCCGAAGGCGCGATCAACGGGAGGACGAAATGGGACTTTTGTTCGAGGGCTTGAAGGTGATCGATTGCGGCAGCTTCATCGCAGCGCCCGCGGCGGCCACGATCCTGTCGGACTTCGGCGCCGATGTCATCAAGATCGAGCCGCCGGGAGCGGGGGATCCGTACCGGCATCTCACCAAGCTTCCCGGCCATCCCAGGAGCGATCAGAATTACGCGTGGATGCTGGGTTCGCGCAACAAGCGCAGCCTCGCCGTCGATATGGGCAAGCCCGAGGGCAGGACCGCGGTCCAGCGCCTCGCCTCGCAGGCCGATGTGTTCATCACCAACTATCCCGCCGCCGTCCGCAAGAAGCTGGGCATCGGCTATGAAGCGCTCTCGGCGCAAAACGACCGGCTGATCTACGCGTCGTTCTCCGGCTATGGCGAAAACGGTGCCGAGGCGACCAAGCCTGGCTTCGATGTCACGGCGTGGTGGGCGCGCTCGGGTTTGATGGACACCGTCCGCGCGTCGTCCGCGGCGGTGCCGGTGCGGCCCGCGAACGGCATGGGCGATCACTCCGCCGGCTTCACGCTCTATTCGGGCATCGTGATGGCGCTCTATCAGCGTCAGAACACGGGCAAGGGCACCGAGGTGTCGTCGTCGCTGGTGGCGAACGGGCTTTGGGCCAACGGCTACAACGCGCAGGCCGCATTGTGCGGCGCGACCTTCACGGACCGTCCGGCACGCGAGGTCGCATTCAATGCGCTGACGAACTACTACAAGTGCCGTGACGGCCGCTGGCTGATCCTGACCATTCTCAATGAGGAAAAGCAGTGGCCGGAGTTCATGAAGTGTCTCGATCGTGAGGACCTGATCGAAGACCCGCGCTTTGCCAAGAAGGTGGATCGGTTGGCGCGCTCGCGCGAACTGATCGCCTTGCTCGACAAGGAGTTCGCGAAAAAGGATCGCGCGGAACTGCGCAAGCGCCTGACGGAAAGGGGGATCGTGTTCGACGTCGTGGCGACGCCGGAAGATATCCCGTCAGACCAGCAGCTCCTCGATAACGACATTCTCATTCCCTTCGCCGGCAGCGAAACCAGGACCATCAACAGCCCGATTGCCCTGCGTGGCGTGGACAAGGTGCAGCCGAGACTGCCGCCTTCGGTCGGCCAGCACAGCGATGAGGTGCTGAAGGAAGCCGGATTCGATGCCGCGACGATCGCCCAGATGCGCTCCGCCGGCGCGATCGGCTGAGTTACGACCACCACAACGCATTTTCCAGCTTGTCAGGAGCGCCGCATGAAAATCGAAGAGCTGTTCTCGGTTCGGGGGAAAGTCGCCCTGGTCACCGGTGGTAGTCGAGGCCTCGGCGAAATGATCGCCCGCGCCTATGTCGAAAACGGCGCCAAAGTCTATATCACTGCCCGGCGCGCCGACGCCTGCGAGGCGCTTGCAAAAGAGCTGTCGCAATTTGGTGAATGCATCGCCATTCCGGCGGACCTTTCACGCATGGAAGAGATCGTCCGCCTGTCCGGCGAGCTTCACAAGCGGGAGAAGAAGCTCGATATCCTGGTCAACAACGCCGGCGCAAGCTGGGGCGCGACCTTCGCCGAGTTCCCCGAAAACGGCTGGGACAAGGTGATGGACCTCAATGTGAAGTCGGTGTTCTTCCTGACCCAGAAACTGCTCGGCCTGCTGGAGGCGGCGGGGTCGGCGAATTCCTATTCGCGAGTGATCAACATCGGCTCGATCGAGGGCATCAGGACGTCGCATCTCGAAGCCTATTCCTATGCCGCGTCGAAGGCAGGCGTGAACCATTTGACACGCATCATGGCAAAGTTTCTGGCGCCAAAGCACATCGCGGTCAATGCGATCGCGCCCGGCTACTTCCCGTCGAAAATGACCGATGCGATCGACGAGCATGGCGCAAAGGAGGTCGTCGACGATGCGCCGATGAAACGCATGGGACATCCGGACGATCTCGCGGGCATTGCGATCTACCTCGCCTCGAGGGCCAGCGGCTTTGTTTGCGGTGCGGTCATTCCGGTCGACGGTGGGCTGGCCACGACGGCGTGAGGGTTGTGCCGTAGGGCAGGCTTTACAAAAAGAAGGGGCGCCGCACGATGCGACGTCCCTTCGGATTTTGAACCATCGGGATCGGCGGTCGCCCGTCTCAGGGTGCCACTCCGGCCTCGACGGCGGGTTCGTCCAGCACCTCGTTTGGGTCCGCGGCCTTTACGATGATCAGCAACAGCAGGCCGGACAGCAGATAGGCTGCCACAACAAGATAGGTGCTGTAGAGCGAGTTGCCGGTCGTCGCGCTGATATAGCCCGTGAGGGATGGTGCGATAGCCGGGCCGAGGTTGCCGAGGCTGCTGATGAGCGCGATGCCGCCGGCGGCGCTCGCCTTGGACAGGTACTCGGTGATGGTGGTGAAGAACAATGGCGTCGCCGAGATGAACCCGAGGCCGGCGAGCGTCAGGCCCATGACCGATGCCACCAGATTGCCGTGGGAAAACGTCATGGCCAACAGGCCGACTGCCCCGACGACCACGCAGGTGGCGTAATGCCATCGCCGCTCTCTGGTCTTGTCCGAGTGACGCCCCATCAGAATCGTGCCGATGATGCCTGCGATCTGCGGCAAGGTGGCAAGCAGGCCGACGTGCAACAGGTCCGCCACGCCCCAGCTTTTGATCAGCGTCGGAATCCAGAACACCATGGTGTAGGTCGCACCCAGCAGCAGGAAGTAGGTGAATGCGAGGCCGTAGACTTTCGGATCCTTCAGCATCTGGAAGAAGCCGGAGTGGTGCGCGGACTCGACGTCCTTATGGTCGTGATCGAGCTGGAAGCGCAGCGCCGTTTTTTCCTCGGTGCTCAGCCACTTGGCGTCTTCAGGTTTATCCTGCAGGTAGAAGTAGGCGGCAATGCCCAGGATCGACGCCGGCAAGCCCTGGGAAATGAACAGCCACTGCCAGCCATGCCAGCCTTCGATGTCGTTGAAATACTTCATCGTTGCGCCGGAAAGCGGACCGGCGATCACCGACGCGATCGCCGTCGCGGTCATGAACATCGCGATGATCTGGCCGCGCCGCGCCGACGGGTACCAGTACGTCAGATAGAGAATGATGCCGGGGAAAAAGCCCGCTTCAAGCGCGCCGAGCAGGAACCGGGCGACATAGAATTGCAGCGGCGTCTGCACGAATGCCATGGCGCATGCGACCAGGCCCCACGTGAACATGATGCGCAGCAAGGTCTTGCGAACGCCGATGCGCTCGAGCAGCAGGTTGCTGGGCACTTCGAACAGGAAGTAGCCGACGAAGAATATGCCGGCGCCCAAACCGTATGTTGCATCGCTGAAAGTCAGCGTCTGCTTCATCTGGAGCTGGGCATATCCGATATTGATGCGATCCAGAAACGCGATCATGTAACAGATGATCAGGAAGGGCAGAATCCGCCAGCCGATCTTGGAGAACAGCCTGGTGACGGCGATTGGTTCCGCCTCGGCGGAAGCATTTGTACGGACGCCGGTCGCGTGCATAGCCATTGTTCACTCCCCTCATTTGTATTCCCGCGGAGTCTTTTGCCCCGAGTTGGAACGTACTTGCTGTCTTACTCCTTAACGCCGGGCGCGCCGCGATAATTACGGGGGCTGACGTTCCGCAAAATAGACATCTGAAATGGTGGACGAGGGCCAATCAAGATCGTGGCCGGTCGCGCCGTGCGTACGGCGCCGGATCCTTTGATCGCCCTCGGGCAGGCAGTCGGCATCGTGATCGACTTTCGGGCAAGAACCAAGGCCAAACGGCCACGCCAGCGTCAAAAGATATCACTAATCTATCAGTTGCTTGATTGATTAGCAACACGCCTCCGAAGCAATCCGTCGAGGACCCGTTTACGGTTCGTCCACGTCGGTCAAGCTGTTTGGCTGCCTGATGCTGCGGATGAGGCTCCGCGATATCGTCTCGCCGCAGTCGCTGTTGAAGCAAGGCGATTGGTGGAGTTAGTCCGGGGTGCTGACGACCCACTGACGCGCGACGTAAGGACGTGGCGCCATCCCGGCTCTGAGGGACGCCTACATCCCGTGCGGCTGTTGTGCGGTCGACACCTTGGCAAAACCAACCTTCATTTGCCTGACCGTATCAATGAAAGCCTTGATGATGGGGGAGTGCGCGCGATCCTTGTGATAGGCGACGCTGTATTGCGTCTTGATGGCGCGCCCCTGGATTTCCAATGTGCGCAGGTTCGGGTGCGGAACGAATTCAAAATCGGCCACCACGCTGATGCCGAGCCCGCGCTCGACGGCCTTCCACACGCCCTCCCGGCTTTCTATCTCGAACACCGGGTTGATCTTCAGCCCCTCGTCCTGGAGCGCCGCCTCTAACGCGCGCCGGGTGGTTGAGCCGCGCTCGCGCAAGACAAAGCGCTGATCCACGAGTTCGCGCAGCTTGACCGATTTTCGATCGAACCAGGGATGATCTCCATTAACGAAGACGACCACGCGATGGGTTCGATAAGGGATCATCTGCACGCGCGGGTCGTCCGGGACTTCCGCGAGGATTGCGACCTCCGCTTCGAAGTCGATGATGTGGCGAAGCGTGCGTTCGGAATTGCCAAGCAGCGTCGAAATCTGCACGCCGGGATGGTCGCGGTTGAACGCTGCCAGAATCTCGGTCGCGTGAAACGGGCCCACGGTCGCCAGGCGCAGGTGCCCCTTCGTCGATTGGCCATGCGCGTCCAATAGCTCGTGGGCCTCGTCGCAGAACTTCATGATGCCGCGGGTAATTTCAAACAATGCGGCGCCGGCCTTCGTCAGCTCGACGCTTCTCGATTTGCGGATCAGAAGCTCGACGCCATAGCTTTCCTCGAGTTCCTTGACCTGAATGGTCAGCGTCGGCTGGCCCACGTTCAGAACACGGGAAGCCGCGGTAAACCCGCCGTGCTCGGCAACGGCGTGGAAGGCCCGGATCCGGCTGAACACTATTGACATAATCAATAGTTGGCTTCGAAAAGATGAATTTGTCAATAGTAGCCCGCGCTCTACCATCGCTCAAAAGGGAGAAGCGCGATGGTGTGGAAATACGGAAACCCGGTCCAGATCGAATTCGGCGTCGACAGTTTCAACAAACTGTCCGAGCTGATCGGAGGCCGCCGATATGCTCTCGTCACCTATGGCGAGCCGTTGTTTGACGGGCTTGCGAGCCGGCTGAGCAAGACCGCGGGTACACCCGACCTCGTCATCAGCGACGTGGCGCCCAACCCCGACTATCGGTTGCTGGCGAAACAGACCGCTCGCTTCGCCGCGCTGGAACGCCAGCCGGAAGTGATCATCGCGCTCGGCGGCGGCTCGGTCATCGACTCGGCCAAGGTGTTCGCAGCGGCCGGCGGCGATTTCGGAAAAATCAGGACATTCCTGGAAAGCCAGCAGGGTGCCGCGCAACTCTCGGCGATCCCCATCATTGCCGTTCCGACGACGGCCGGCACCGGCAGTGAAGTCACCTGCTGGGGTACCGTCTGGGACGAGGCCAATGGCAAAAAATACTCTCTCGCCTGGCCGAATCTCTATCCAACTCACGCGGTCGTCGATCCGCGCCTGATGCTGGGCAAGCCGCTATTGCTGACGATCAGCACCGGGCTCGATGCGCTGTCGCATGCGCTGGAGAGCCTGTGGAACGTCAACAACAATCCGGTGTCGGCCAACCACGCGGTCACCGCCGCGCGCAATATCCTCGATGTCTTGCCGAAGCTCGTGAAGGATCTCGGCAATATTGAACTGCGTAGCCGGATGGCGATGGCCGCCTTGTTTGCAGGCCTGGCATTCTCGAACACCAAAACCGCGATCGCGCATTCGTTGTCTTACCCGATCACGCTGCGCCATGGCGTTCAGCACGGCATCGCGTGTTCGTTCTCGCTGCCGATGGTCTTGCGCAGCGTCCATGGCGTCGGCGGCATTTGCGAAGACAGCCTGAAGCAGATTTTTGGCTCGGATCTGACCCGCGGCGCCGACGATCTGGAAGACTTCCTCGGCCTGCTCGGAATCTCCAGCAACCCGGCTTCCTACCGGATCGATCGCCAGGAGTGGCGGCTCCTGATCGAGGATTCGCTCAAAGGCGAGCGTGGGAGGAATTTCCTGGGCTCAGGCGATCGGTTGATCGAGGCGTCACAGACGCTGCGCCTGCCGGAAGCAAGGATTGCGTGAAGATAACCAGCCGGGAGCGCCGCGTGCAAGGCGCTCTCGCCGTGAAGTGACAGGGAGAATAATCATGAAGAGCAACGGCAATACCATCGTCGTCAACGGCCGCAACTACAATCCGCCGCGGCGGCCAACCGTCGTGATCTGCCTCGACGGATCCGAGCCCGGCTATATCGAGAAAGCCATCGAAGCCGGCGTGGCGCCGACCTTTGCGCGGTTCATGAAGGACGGCGCGCACGTTCACGCCAACAGCGTGATCCCGAGCTTTACCAATCCGAACAATCTGTCGATCATCACCGGGCGGCCGCCGTCGGTGCACGGGATCGCGGGCAATTATTTCTACGATACCGCCAACGGCGTCGAAGTGATGATGAACGACCCGAAATTCCTGCGCGCCCCGACGATTCTCTCGGGCGTGCACGACGCCGGCTTCAAGGTCGCGGCCATCACCGCCAAGGACAAGTTGCGGACTCTGCTGTCGCACGGGCTGGATTACGGCACCGGTCGCGCCTTCGCGTTCTCGTCCGAAAAGGCCGACCAGGCGACGATCAAGGACAATGGCATCGACGATGTCCTCAATTTCGTCGGATTGCCGCTTCCCGAAGTCTACTCGGCCGGTTTGTCGGAATTTGTGTTCGCCGCCGGCGTCAAGCTGGTCGAGCGCCATCGCCCGGATCTGATGTACCTGTCGACGACGGATTACATCCAGCACAAGGTTGGCCCGGGCACCAGGATCGCCAACGACTTCTACGGCATGATCGACGGCTATCTGGCGCAACTGGATGCGTTGGGTTGCAACATTGTCGCGACCGCTGACCATGGCATGAACGACAAGTTCATCGCGGGCGGTCAACCCGACGTGCTGTACCTGCAGGATCTGTTCGACGACTGGATCGGCAAGGGGCAGGCGCGCGTGATTCTGCCGATCACCGATCCCTATGTGGCGCATCACGGTTCGCTGGGGTCGTTTGCAACGATCTATACGCCGCCGGGACAGAACGTCGAGGAGCTCATCGCAAGACTGAAGGACACGCCGGGCATCGAGCTGGCGATGACCCGCAAGGCCGCTTGCGATCGCTTCGAGCTGCCCACCGACCGCGTCGGCGACATCGTCGCGATCTCGTCGCGGCACAAGGTGCTGGGAACCAGCCAGGGTCGTCACGACCTGTCGGGGCTGACGGAGCCGTTGCGATCGCACGGAGGCCTCACGGAAGAGCGCGTCCCGCTGATCGCAAACGGCAAGATCGTCATCCCGCCCGGTCACGTCCTGCGGAACTTCGACGTCTTCGACGTGGCCCTGAACCGTATTCAGTGATCGACGGCAGTCCGACAGGAGCGTGCAATGAACATTCAAGCCCAGGCCGTTCGCCACGAACAGATGCGGATCGCAGGCGCGCTCGTCGACACCGACGAACGCGTGAACGTGGTCAATCCCTATACCAACAAGGTTATCGGTACGGTTCCCGCGGCGCGCCCGGAGCATGTGCGGGATGCTTTTGCCAAGGCGAAGGCCTTCAAGCCCAAACTCACGCGTTATGAACGCCAGCAAATCCTGCTCAGGACGGCGGACATTCTTTCAAGCCGCAGGGAAGAATTTGCGCGGCTGATCACCGCCGAATCCGGCCTGTGCTGGAAGGATTCGCTCTATGAGGCCGGCCGTGCCTACGACGTGTATTCCTTCGCCGGCCAGTTGACCATCAAGGACGACAGCGAAGTGTTCTCGTGCGATATCAGCCCCCAGGGCAAGTCGCGCAAGATCTTCACCATGCGCACGCCGCTGCTGGGAACCATCTCGGCGATCACGCCCTTCAATCATCCGTTGAACATGGTGAGCCACAAGATCGCGCCGGCGATCGCCACCAACAACCGGATCGTATTGAAGCCCACCGAGCTGACGCCACTGACCGCGCTCGCCTTGGCCGACGTGCTCTATGAGGCCGGCTTGCCGCCGGAAATGCTTTCGATCGTCACCGGCAATCCCCATTCGATGGGGGATGCCATGATTACCGATCCCGACGCCGATCTCGTCACTTTTACCGGCTCGGTCCGCGTCGGCAAGCACATCGCCGCCAATGCCGGCTACAAGCGCCTGGTGCTCGAACTCGGCGGCAACGATCCGCTGATCGTCATGGAAGATGCCGACCTCGAAAAGGCGGCGGAACTGGCGGTGCTGGGCGCCACCAAGAATTCGGGTCAGCGCTGCACCGCGGTCAAGCGCATCCTTTGCGTGGAAGCCGTCGCCGCCGACTTCTCCAAACTCGTGCTCGAGCGCGCAAGGAAATTGAAGTGCGGCGATCCGACGGATCCTGCCGTGGATGTCGGAACGGTGATTCATGAAGGCGCGGCGAAGGAGTTTGAGCGCCGGGTCGAAGCTGCCGTGGGAGACGGTGCTCATCTGCTTCACGGCAATGACCGCAAAGGCGCGCTCTACCCGCCGACCGTCGTTGATCACGTTCCGTATACGTCCGAGCTGGTGATGCAGGAAACGTTCGGCCCGGTAATCCCGATCATCAGGGTCCCCAACGATATCGAGAGCGTGATCAGGATCTCCAACGCGACCGCCTTCGGTCTGTCATCGGGCGTTTGCACCAATCGCCTCGACTACATCACGCGTTTCGTCAACGAACTCGACGTCGGCACGGTGAACGTCTGGGAAGTGCCGGGATATCGCATCGAGATGTCGCCGTTCGGCGGGATCAAGGATTCCGGGCTCGGATACAAGGAAGGCGTGCAGGAAGCGATGAAAGGATTCACGAACGTGAAAACCTACTCGTTGCCCTGGTCCACTTAACCGCTGAGGCCGCCCGTCCATTTGAATGCATCCAACGGAATCGGCCCGGAACAAGCGCCGACCGTCACAAGAGTTAAACAGGGGAGGTTGAAATGTCCGTTATGCAAAGTCCTGCGAGCATAGGCTCCATCGGCATCGTCAATCCGGAGCTCGCGACCAGTTTTCGGCGCGCGCAATGGCGGATGCTGTTGGCCGCGATGTTTTGCTATCTGTTCTTCTATACCGGACGGCAAACGTTCGGCTTTGCGATTCCCGGCATTCAGGCTGAATTTGGCGTGAGCAAAGCGGCGTTAGGCTGGGCCAGCGCCGCTTTGTTGTGGTGCTATGCGATCGGGCAGGCCATCAACGGAAATCTCGGTGACAAATTCGGCGGCCGGCGCGTCATGAGTGCGGGTGCGATCCTGTCTTTCATCATGAACTGGGCCACGAGCCTGACGACCGGCATCGTCAGCCTGTCGGTGTGTTGGGGCATCAACGGATATTTCCAGGCCATGGGCTGGGCGCCGGGCAGCCGCCTCCTGTCCAATTGGTGGGGTCGTCACGAACGCGGCACGGTGTACGGCATGTACACCTTCGCAGCCGGGCTGGCGTCGGTTCTCTCCTTCGTGACCTCTCTGGTTGTGGTGGGCATTTTCCAGCTCGACTGGCGCTGGATATTCAGGATTCCGGTCCTGTTGCTGCTGGTTGGCGGCATCGCGTTCTATCTGATCGCCCGCGAGAAGCCGGAAGACATGGGTTTCAAATCACCGCATGACGATGCGGTAGATGACGCGCCGGCGGCAGAAGTCGCCGATTCCGAAAGCTCGCTCTCCAGGTACAAGGCGGTGCTGTCCAACTGGCGGCTGCTGGTTGCTGGTCTCGCCATCGGATTCCAGAACGCGGCCAGATACGGGTTACTGGTGTGGGTGCCCGTGCATTTTCTCGGCGCCAACTGGACCAAGGCGGATGCGTCGGCAGCAATCGATCCCCGTTGGATCAGTATTGCATTGCCGGTGGGCATGGCGTTCGGAGCATTTTCGAACGGATGGGTTTCGGACAAGTTCTTCAACTCACGCCGCTCGTCCGCGATCGTCCTCTACATGGTGCTGGCGGCGATCACGGCGCTTTATATGTACACGATTCCGACCACCGCGGTGTATCAGGGGATGGCGGTGTTGTTCCTGTGCGGCTTCTTCGTCTACGGCCCGCAATCCTCGTTCTGGGCACTGTGTCCCGATCTGGTCGGGCACAAGCGGGCGGGCACGGCGACGGGCGTCATGAACTTCTGCGCCTACTTGTTCGCCGGTTTGGGCGAACCGGTGATCGGGCATTTCATGGACGGTCATTCGTCATCGATCGTGTTTCTTATTGTTTCGATTTGTGCTGCCGCGAGCGCAATCGTCGCAAGCTTTATTCGCCGGTAATGCCGGATCGCTCCATTGTCAGGGTGACGGAGAGGCCGCCGTGAGGCGGCCTCTGGCTTTGGGGCCCACTCGTTCCGTCTCTGGCCAAACGGCAGCGGACGAACTATCGTCGCGGCATGTCAGGCATCAAGCGCGTCCACGCCGATCGGTGTTGCGGCGCAATCATCGACTATCAGGACTTCTTTTTGGCGCAGCTCGAGCCGCGCAATCGCTCTCGCCTGCGCAAGAACATGCGCAACTTCGCGCGCCTTCTGGCCTACATGCGGATTCCGACGATCGTCACAGTCGAACGGCCGGTCCACCGCAAAGGCGCCGTGCCGCAGGATATCAAGGACCCGCTCGACAACGCGGCGAAGGTCTTCGAGAAGGACTTCTTCGACCTCACGAAGGAGAAGCCGATCCGGGCCCATTTGAAGCGGCTGAAGAAGACGCAAATCATCGTTGCGGGTTGCGAGACCGACGTATGCGTCCTGCAATCCTGCCTTGGTCTGCTCGAACTGGGTTTCGAGGTGTTCGCGGTCGAGGAACTGCTGTTCTCGTCGGCGCGCAACGTCGATGCCGCGTTGGTGAGGCTAAGGTCCCAGGGCGTGACCATCCTGTCTTACAAGACGCTGTATTTCGAGTTGATCGAGGCCGTGGGCGGTGGGTCGCATGCCGACAAGATGGTCGCGACCTTTGGCGAATTTCCCGACGATCTTCCGGAACAGGCTGTGTCCTGATCGCGAGGTGCTTCTGCGTCGGGCGCCCGCGATCCGGCGGAAGCTGCGCAGTCACACCTCCCATGCGCGGCGATGATTGGCATTTGCGGTTGCCGAACCTATAGTCACCGAAGGTCAAGCACGAGAACGATCGGTCTATGCGAGTCTCCATCATTACCGGCGGCGGATCCGGGATCGGCGCCGCGGTTGCGCGACGGTTGGCGGCAAGCGATCAATGCCTGATGTTGCATGGACAAGGCGCCGACGCGGCCGGGCTTGAGCGGCTGAAGACGGTCGCGAGCGACTGTCAACGCGCCGGCGCCCGGGTCGAGTGGCGTAGCGGCGACCTGGCAAATCCCGGCACGGCGTCCGAACTTGTGGCTGCGACACGCGCAGCGTTCGGCGCGGTTGATGGAATCGTGCATGCGGCGGGCTTTGCCGACAAACGCCATTTTTCGCAATTGCCGCGGGAGGGATTACAGCGGGCCTTCGCGGTGATGGCGGCCTCGTTCCATGAAATGGCGGCCGCAGCAATGCCGGACCTGACACGCGGTGCGCAAGGGCGCGTGGTCGCGGTCAGCAGTTTCGCCGCGCATCGATTTACGTCCGATTTGAGCTATCCGGGCTCAGGCGCCGCCAAGGCCGCCCTCGAAGTGCTGGTGCGCTGTCTCGCCATCGAGCTCGCGCCTTCCGGGGCCACGGCCAACATCGTCGCGCCCGGCTTTACGCGCAAGGATGCCGGGCTGTTCGGCGCGCTGGACTCGAAAGCCTGGCAGTCGGCCGCGCAGGCCAATCCGATGGCGCGACTGGCCGAACCCGATGAGGTGGCCGCCATGGTCGCCTTCCTGTTGTCGCCGGAAGCTTCGCATGTGACCGGCGCGCTGTTGCCGGTCGATGGCGGATTGACGCTGATGTGAGAATGCGCTGCGAAAGTTCCTGGTGGTGAAATTGATGTCGGACAAGAAACTGGATGTGGTTGTGCTCGGCGCGGGCATCGTCGGCGTGTCGGCGGCCTATGCCGCGCGGCAGCAGGGATTATCGGTCGTGCTCGTGGATCGGCGTGAACCGGGCAGCGAGACGTCCTACGGCAATGCCGGCATTATCTCCAGCGGTTCGATATCGCCGCTCAACAATCCGTCGCTCTGGCGTTCGCTGCCGAAATATCTGACCAACCGGCACGCGGCGCTGCGCTGGAATGTCGGTTGGTCGCTTCGCAATGTGGACTGGGTGATCCAGTTCCTGGCCAATGCGATCCCGTCGCGTACCAAGCCGCGGGCGGCGGCGCTGCATGGCTTCGACGGGGATTGGGATAGCTTGTGCTGCATGCCGAGCTTCTGCTAACTCGTAAAACTGGCGGAGCACACACAAGTGCCACAAATGACTTTGCACTCGCTGCCTAAATAGAGCAGCGACGGCTCCTTAGACCCCGCCTGCGGGTTTAAACGAGGCGACACAATGCGGGCTGGTCCGATGGCGACGCCCTGAACGCCTGAGGACGAGAAAACATTCGGGGCTGGCGGTGAAAACCCTGTCTATCGGTAACTTCAACGCGAGACAAAACGATAGACTAAGCATGTAGAGGCCTTGTGAGTCTCTTTCTCGGACCCGGGTTCGATTCCCGGCGCCTCCACTCTTTTTCCGTGATCTTTATAAAGTCTTCACAAATTCAACC
>JBOHIT010000661.1:0-4576 GCA_050726155.1 Bradyrhizobium sp. | reverse complement strand
CCGGGCATGATGACGTCGGAGAACACCAGATCGGCGGCAAACTCGTCCTCGGCCAGGATCGCCAGCGCGCTGTCGGCGTTGTCGGCGCGGCGCACCATGTAGCCGAGATCCTCCAACAACTCGGTGGAGAACTGCCCGACATCGTCATTGTCCTCGACCACGAGGACGCGATAGCCCCGTCCGCGTGCGGCGGGCTCGCTGGCGGCGGCGACTTGCGCCGCTTCCTTCGCCGGCATGGCGGCCTGCGGCAGATAGATGGTGAAGGTGGCACCCTGTCCGGGCGCGCTCCTGACCGCGATGTCGCCGCCGGACTGCTTGGCGAAGCCGAAGGCCTGGCTGAGGCCGAGCCCGGTTCCCTTGCCGACTTCCTTGGTGGTGAAGAACGGTTCGAAGATTGCCTCGATATGGTCGGCGGTGATGCCGGCGCCGGTATCGGTCATGGCGATGGCAACGAAGTCGCCGCTGCGCGCGGTCTGGGCGCGCAGGGCAGGGATGGTGCGGACCTTGCTGACACTGATGGCAAGCCGGCCTTCGCCGTCCATGGCGTCGCGGCCGTTGACGGCGAGGTTGATCAGGGCGGTCTCGAACTGCGCGATGTCGGCGATCGCGAAACAGTCGGGCGCGGAAATATCGACCTCGATCCTGATCCGGGGACCGACGAGGGGGCGAACCAGCTGGGCGACGGCTTCGACCTGGGCGCCGACATCGAATACCTGCGGCTTGAGCGGCTGCCGGCGGGCAAACGCCAGCAATTGCGCGGTCAGTTTCGACGCGCGTTCCACGGTATCGGAAATCGCATCGATGTAACGGCGGCGCCGCTCGTCCGGCAACTCGCGGCGGCGCAGGAAGTCGGTGGCGGAGCGGATGATGGTCAGCAAATTGTTGAAATCATGGGCGACGCCGCCCGTCAGTTGACCGACCGCTTCCATCTTCTGCGCCTGC
The DNA here is from genome assembly GCA_050726155.1 of Bradyrhizobium sp. Lineage (GTDB taxonomy): Bacteria > Pseudomonadota > Alphaproteobacteria > Rhizobiales > Xanthobacteraceae > Bradyrhizobium. Next base: position 3,634 of record JBOHIT010000661.1, on the reverse strand, counting down.
CGCAGCGCTTCCTCGCCCTTGCGACGCTCGGTGATGTCGACGGCTTCCGGCACCGCGCCGATGACCGCGCCGTGCTGGTCGCGCAACGGGCGCATCGCGAAGTCGAAATAGCGCTCGCCGACCGGCAGCAGCAGCCGTATCTCGGTTTTCACGTCGCCGCCGTTCATGACCGCGATGAAGGCGTCGCGGACGGCGTCGCGCATGCCGTCGGTCGCGGCAAACCAGGGCGTCTCCCAGAACGGCTTGCCGATCACGTCGGCGGCCTCGGCGCGAATGCCTGCCAGCGCCGTCTTGTTGACGTAGATGACATCGCCATGCGGATTGAGCAGCGCCTGGTACTGATGGCTGGTCTCGAAGATCGCGCGCATCTGGGCTTCGCTGGATTCCAGTTGCGCGGTCCGCTCGGTGATCCGCAGTTCCAGGGTTTCGTTCAGCTTTCGCAGATCGCTTTCAGCCTGCTTGGCGGCGGTGATGTCGTGGGCGACGCCGATGAAGCCGATGTGGTTGCCGGTCGGATCCCAGCGCGGCTGCGATTCCGACCGCAGCCAGCGCCAATCGCCGTCGGCGCGCTTGTAGCGGGCCTCCAGCACGAACGGTTTCAGTGTGGCTTCGCCGGCGATTGATTCCTGCACGATGCGCGCCTGATCGTCCGGATGCAGCACCTTGCGCCAGTCGAACACGATGGCCTGCTCGAACGGCAGTCCGACGAAATCGACATAGGCCTGGTTGGCGAAGGAGCGCGTGCGGTCGAGCTTGGTGACCCAGATCGGCACGGGGGCGCTGTCGGCGATCAACCGAAAACGCTCCTCGCTTTCGCGCAGGGTGGCCTGCGCCAGCATGCGATCGGTGGCGTCGATATGGGCGCCGACCAGTCGAAGCGCGCGGCCATCCTTGTCGCGCTCGATCTTGGCGACGACATCGATCCACCGGGTCTGGCCGTCGCTCGGCCGCACGATGCGGTAGGTCGCGGAGTAATCTTCGCTTCGGCCGGCCCGCGCGTCGAGGAATTGCTTGACCGTCTGCTCACGATCTTCGGGATGAATCCGGTTTACCCAATCCTCATGGGTTTCGTTGGCCGCATCGGGCGGCAGGCCATGGATGATGAGATATTCCGGGGAGCGGCGGTTCTTGAAGCCGTCGTGGAAATCGACCTCGACGCCACCGACCCGGCCGATGCGCTGGATCCGGGCGAGTTCCGCCTCGCGTTCCTGCAGCGCGCGATGAGCCCGATCGCGCTCGTGTGCGATCTCTTCGAGATGCTGACGCAGCCTTTCCGCAGCGGCTGCTTCGGGAAGTGTGCTGGAACGATCGGATGTGGTCATACGTGCCCGCAAACCTCTTGCGGCACTCTCACATGAGAGGCGCGGGCTTTGCCAGCCTCATTTGCTGCTATTGGCTGCCCTTATTTATTCCTGGCGGGTGGCCGGCAATTGTAAGCCCTGCGGAACCCGGCGGCCTGGGCGTCATCCTCGGAGCAGAACCAGCGGTCCGGATTGCCCAGCCCCGGGTAACTGCGGCAAGCCTGCAAATGGTAGATGCCGAGATTGCCGGTGACGCGGGCGCGGACGGCGAACTTGCCCTTGATGCTGCAGCTGGGCGGCATCACGAGATCATCGGGGAATATCACCTCGCGGATTTGGCGGTCGCGGTCGGCGGGGCACGACCCACCGAGCAGTGCGCCGTCTTTCTTGCCGACACGGAACTCGCGTGGCGCCGCGAAGCAGCCTTTCCACAGCCCCTGACGATCCTCCTTGGCGCGGGCCTCGTCGGTCTTGAAGCGGCCGGTCGCGGAGGCTTCGACATTGAGGGCAAATCCCTGGCGGACCAGCAACTGGCCGAGGCCGATGGTCTCGCCCTCGACCTTGCAGACGCCGAGGCGGCGCTTCTTGAAGGTGGGGTCGACGCCGAGATCGTCGCAACGGACCTGGCGGCCGCCGATCAGCTTGGTCAGTTGATCGCGTGCCTCGACCCCGCAGGTCCAGCTGTCGGCATGTTCGTCGATGCAGAGCTGATCGAACGCCGGGGCATCGATCCCGTCGAGCCGGTAGGTCACATTGCCCAGTTGAAGCGTGCCGCCATCCCTGACGGTCGCGGTGGCGGCCCAAACCTGGGAGGCGGAGAGGGATGCCAATAGCAGCGCAGCAACAGATGAAATTCGGAACCGCATTGTCTCACTTCAACTGGAGATTGGACCTCGGTGGGCCGTGCCCTCTAACCTCTAACCGAGAGCCACGAGCAACTCCAGCAGGAGCCCAACGGCCTCGACCAGCCAGGGAAAGCCGTACGCCATCCGACGCGGAATGCCGCAGGTCTCACGGCAAGCCTTGCCTTGACGGCGAGAAACGAAAGAGGCCGCAAACTGGTGGAGGCCTCAAAAGGCTTTTCCGGCCCTTAGGAAAACCAGGAGGGCGCCCACCATTGTGGGCAGTCCCACGAACATCCACACGCCGAAAACGATCGGGGCGCCTTCCGACCCAGCACGCAAACCCATGAGTGCGAGGAAAACGCTTGGCACCAACAGCACGAAACCAACAAGCACGAGTAGGATTTTCATCATAAGGACAATCCTAGGTCGCGGGCCTTAAAAGATCGTCCATTTAGTAATTAGGACATTCGCGAATTCGATTTAGGACTCATGCGGACAGGTACCAGTTGACTTGATGAGAACAAAAAGTGAACATGAGGTTCACCGGATCAGCCTCATGTCGCCTTCCTCCCAGCCTGCCGCCGAACCGAATGAAGAGCTGGAAACCGCGGTGGATCAGGCCATTTCGGCCTGCGGCGGGGATTTGCGCGCGACTATCCGCGCGCTGATCGTGGCCAATGAATATCTGGAATCCGAGATCGGCGAACTGATGAAGGCGGTCTCTCGCGCCTATGCGCGCGGCCGGTTTCAGAGCTATTCGGGCTGACGGGCCCGGGCGGCGGCGATGCCTGAGCACGCGGCCTGAAACTGGACCGTTGCCTCGGTCGATTTTTGCTGTACGACGGGTTTGTTAGCCGCGTCCCCGCATGTCACATTGCGGGCGAGGATCCTGCCCCAAAGCCTTCAAATACCAAGCTCAAGCAAGAAGCACATGTTCAAACGAATTCTGATCGCAAATCGCGGCGAGATCGCCTGCCGGGTCATCAAGACTGCGCGGCGCATGGGGATCGAAACGGTAGCCGTGTATTCCGAGGCCGACCGCGACGCGCTCCATGTCGAAATGGCCGATGACGCGGTGCTGATCGGTCCGCCGGCCGCCTCCGAGAGCTACCTGGTGATCGAGAAGATCGTCGAGGCCTGCCGCAAGACGGGCGCGGAGGCGGTGCATCCCGGCTACGGCTTCCTGTCCGAGCGGGAATCCTTTCCGCGCGCGCTGGCCGAGGCCGGCGTCGTCTTCATCGGTCCCAATCCCGGCGCGATCGCCGCGATGGGCGACAAGATCGAATCCAAGAAGGCTGCCGCAAAAGCAAACGTCTCCACGGTGCCGGGACACCTCGGCGTCATCGAGGACGAAAAGCACGCGGTGAAGATCGCCGATGAGATCGGCTATCCCGTGATGATCAAGGCCTCCGCCGGCGGCGGCGGCAAGGGCATGCGCATCGCGCATTCGACGTCGGAAGTCGCCGAAGGTTTCAATCTCGCCAAGGC
>JBOHIT010000660.1:0-2905 GCA_050726155.1 Bradyrhizobium sp. | reverse complement strand
GGGGTCAGCTACAAGCCGAACGTGGCAAACATGCCGGAAGAGTTCCGGTCGCTGCTCGGTAATCTGTTGCTCACGCAGCACCGCGAGAACAACGGCAATCCCGAATACCGGCGCATTCTCGGCGGTATCGCCGACGCCGGATTGAAGTTCGCGCCGCACGGCCGCGCCATGGAAATCGAGGCTGAAATCGTCCGTCAGGAAGTTCATCACGGTCAGATCGTAGCCGAGCTGATCGCCGGTCTGGGAACGGACCCGAACCAGCTCATGGAAATCAAGCAGTATGCTTTTCATATTCCGTTCGAAGACTGGATCGATGTTGCCTGGTTCCATGCGTTGATCGATCGGGTCGGCTTGTATGTCGGCGTTGAGTGGGTGGGGAGCAGCTACGAGCCGCTGGCGCAGGTCGCGCCCGGCCTGGAATCCGACGAGGAATTCCATACCCGCGCCGGTTTTCTTCATCTCAAGGAAATTTGCCGGACGCCGGAAGGCAAGGTGGCCGCACAGGAGCGGCTTGCGAAATGGTGGCCTGCCGCACTAGACATGTTCGGCAAGTCCGAGAGCAAGAATTCGCCAGCTTACGTCAAATGGGGGATCAAGTCCCACACCAACAATGAGCTTCGTCTTAAATACATCGAAGAGGCAATTCCGGAGATCGAGAAGCTCGGTTTCAAAGTACCGGATAACAACGCCAATCGCCGGTTTCTCTAGGCGCGCAGGGGACAAGTCATGGCAATTTCCTTCGAACAATCGGACGGGGTTGGCGTCATCACGCTAAATAACCCGCCGGCCAATGCTTACGATACCGATCGGCTCAACGAACTCGCGGATATCATCACTAAAATCCGCCGCGACGACGCCGTTCGTGTGGTTGTCGTTCGCAGCGCGCTTGAGAAGTTCTTTTCCGCCGGCGCCGATATCTCGACGTTGCAGACCTCCAACAATGCTTCATTCGCCAATCTGCTGATTGTAGCCCATGAAACCATGGACATGATTGCGCACACGCCGAAGATCTTCATCGCCGCAGTGGCCGGCCACTGTATTGGAGGCGGGCTCGAACTGGCGCTCGCTTGCGATCTGCGCTTCGGCGCCGAGGGCAAATACGGAATTGGTTTGGGTGAGATTAATCTCGGCCTGAACCCGGCAATGGGAGGGACCCAGCGCCTACCGCGGTTGATTCAGAGAAGCCGCGCCCTTCACCTGATGATAACCGGAGAAACCGTCAAGCCGGATGTCGCACATCAATGGGGCATTCTGGATCGGTTGTTTCCCGCCGATGTCTTCATGGCCGAGGTTATGGTCTACGCCGGCAAACTGGCGAAGGGGCCTTCGCTGGCGCAAGGCTATGCCAAGCTTTCCTTGAACGAAGGCCTGGAATCGTCTCTGGCAGAGGGCCTCACACTGGAGCGGGCGCATCAGAATCTCTTGTTCAACAGCGAAGATGCCCGCGAAGGCGTGAAGGCTTTCCTGGAAAAGCGCCCAGCGCAATTCAAGGGGCGGTGATCGTTCGCCGGCTGATAACTTTTGCTTCAAGGCCCGCAACAAGATCCAGAAAATGGATTGGGTGTTTCTGACCTGCCTGGGGAGGGAGGGAAAATGGCATCGAAGGCGCTCGCGTTCCTGAGTACGGAAGCCGCAAAGAGCAAATACTGGAATGAGCTGACCGAGACAATGCCGCGCGAGCGGCTCGATGCCCTTCATCTGAAGAAAATCCAGCGATTGCTGGCATTTGTTTACGAGCACAACACATTCTACCGCGAGAAATTCGATGCAGCCGGGGTAAAGCCGGACCAGATCAAATCTCTCGAGGACTTCAAGACTAAAATTCCGCTTACGGACAAGACCGATTTCATTCACCTGCAGGCCCAGCAACCTCCCTATGGACCGACGCAGAATCTGCCTCACGAATTCGTCGCGCATCACGCAGAGACGTCGGGGACGACCGGCGTTCCGCTCGCAATCCCCTATTCGATGTACGATACCGTGCGATACGGCGAGTCTTGGACCTATGGCTACTGGGCGCTGGGCATTCGTCCCGGCGACAGCTTTTATTTCGCCTTCTCGTGGGGAAATTTCGCCGGCTTCTGGAGCGCGTATTGGGGCGTTCGCCGCTTCGGCGGCAAAGTGATTTCCGGTGGCGGGCTCGACACCAAGGGTCACATTGCCGCGATCCAACGACTGAAGCCGACCGTACTGGTATCGACGCCGACCTTTGCGCTGCGCATCGCGGAGGTGGCCAAGGAAATGGGCATCGACCTATCGAAGTCCTCGATCAAATTTACCTATCACGCGGGAGAGCCCGGACCGACCGCGTTGCCTGCGATGCGCCAGCAACTCGAAGAGGCGTGGGGCGCAAAATCGGGCGAACTCCTGGGCATTGCGGAGATTGACGCGCTTGCGCCGGGTTGCCCGCTTGGCGACGGGGTGCACGTCAACGAGATGAATGTCTTCAGTTGGGTGATGGATCCGGCAACCGGCGAGGAAGTCGCCGAGGGCGAAGTGGGCGAGCATATCGTGACGAGCTTCGCCAATAATTCGCAGCCGTTCCTGAATTACCGGACCCACGATCTGGTCAGGGCGCGTAAGTCATGCGGTTGCGGCAGAACTTGGACAAAGTTCGAAGGCGCGGTTCTGGGGCGCACCGATTTCATGGTGACCGTGCGCGGCACCAATGTTTATCCGACCGCCGTCGAAAATCTGCTGGGTGAAACGCCGGGGGTGAGTTTCCACTACGAACTGGTGCTACGGCAGGAGAAGGGCAACGACGTCATGGACATCCTGTTTGAGCCTGAAAGCGATGTGCCGCCCGATCGCTGGCCTTCCTTGGAGAAAGAGGTCGGCGAGAAAATTCACAAGGCGCTGCATGTCCGCCTTGAGGTCAAGGCGGCCCCTCCTGGCAGCATGCCTC
>JBOHIT010000659.1:0-8096 GCA_050726155.1 Bradyrhizobium sp. | reverse complement strand
TTTCGAAGTCGAGGTAACTGCGCATCTGATCCGGCATCAAACCAATATAGGGAGGAACTTGGCTGCGGGCGAAGTGGTTTCGTCTTTGAGAAAGAAGATTAGTCTCTTCAACGATTTAGAGGGTGTTCTAGGCGAAGGCCCACGGCAGGGTGCGATGGGGTGAGGCTGTTTCGGGGGAGAAGGCGTCGAAGTCAAGGCGGGATACTTGCTGGAGCCGCGGAAGTCTACTTCTCCGCCAGCGGATGCAGGTCGCGCACCAGGCTCTTCAGGCGCTCTTCCACCACATGGGTATAGATCTGCGTGGTGGAGATGTCGGTGTGGCCGAGCAGGGTCTGCACGATGCGCAGATCGGCGCCGTTGTGCAAAAGGTGACTGGCAAAGGCGTGGCGCAGTACGTGTGGCGACACCAGCCTTGGCGCTAGTCCAGAAGCGGATGCGAGTTCTTTCAGGTCGCGTGCAAAATGCTGCCGCGTCAGATGTCCGCTTTCGCCGAAGGAAGGAAACAGCCATTTCGAGGCGGCGGCGTTTTTCTTCTTCTCCGGCTTGAGCACCTCCATCGCGGCGAGATAATCGGCCATCGCCTGCCGCGACGCGTCGTTCAGCGGCACCAGTCGTTCCTTATTGCCCTTGCCGCGCACCACGATCATGCGGGCGTCGCGCCGCGCCGCCGACAGCGGCAGCGCCACCAGTTCGGAGACGCGCAGGCCGGTGGCGTAGAGCACTTCGAGCAGGCAATAGAGCCGCAATGTACGCAGCCGTTGCGGCGGGGTGGCGTCCGTTTCGGTCAACTCCTTCGCCCGCGTCAGCATGCGGTCGACGTCCGCGATCGACAGGACCTTGGGCAGGCCGCGGCCGCGTTTCGGGCCTGACAGGATCGCCGCTGGATCGTCGCTGCGGATACGCTCGTTCAACAGGAAGCGAAACAGATGCCGCATCGCCGACAGCCGGCGCGCTACGCTCGACGATTTGAAGCCGCGGGTGTCGAGATCGGCCAAATAATCGCGCAATGCCTGTGTCTCGGCGCCGGCAAAGCTCTGGCCGGCGCGGCCGAGAAATTCGGAAAAATCGGTGAGGTCGCGGCGATAGGCGTCGAGCGTGTTGTCGCCCGCCCCCTGTTCCGCCGCGAGCATGTCGAGGAACAGGTTGGTCAGCTTTGGGTCTGAATTTGTCTTCGAAGCGGTCCTGGGGGCCATCCCGCGACCATAGCGCCTATTTCTTGAGGAACTTATCCGGGGGAATGGTGACCGTCATTTCCCGCGGCTTCGGATTGACGAAATTCGCCAGCGCGAAGACCACGCCATAGCCGATCCCGGCAATGATGCCGACGACGGTCAGAAAGCGGAACAGACTGGGCATCAGGACGCCTTGAGGGTGGCCTTCAGGGTAGTCTTTACGGTGGCCTTGGGCCGCGAATTAACCATTGAAATCATCGGGGTCGGCCGAGCCCGACTACCTACATGTTCCCAATCCCGTTGCAAGAGTCTCTGGCAACGGTATCGGCGGGGGTAGTATAGGTGGCGCAGAAACGCGGAAATCCGCGCGCGACAGAGTTTTGGATGCCTGAAAGCGCCTCACCGGAACAGCCAAGACCTCCCCAAGAGGCCGAAATCTTCGCGGCACTGGGGAGCCGTTCGATCGTGCTCGTCGGCATGATGGGCGCCGGCAAGTCCACCATCGGCCGCCGGCTGGCCGCGCGGCTACGGCTGCCGTTCCTCGATGCCGATATCGAGATCGAGACCGCGGCGGGCATGTCGATACCGGATATTTTCGAAACCCGCGGCGAGCCGGATTTCAGGGATGGCGAAGCGCGGGTCATCGCGCGGCTGCTCGACAATGGCCCCTGTGTGCTCGCCACCGGGGGTGGCGCCTTCATGCGCGAGGAAACCCGCAAGCGGATCGCCGACAAGGCGGTCTCGATCTGGCTCAAGGCGGATCTCGACGTCATCATGAAACGCGTGAAGCGACGCGCCGACCGGCCGTTGCTGCAGACCGAGGATCCGGCTGCGACGGTTGCCCGTCTGCTCGAAACCCGCGAACCGGTTTATCAGGGCGCCGATCTGACGATTCTCTCGCGCGACGTGCCGCACGACCGGATCGTCGACGAATGCCTGGCCGCCCTACACGAGCAATTGTGCCGGAAACGGTGTGCGGGCGGCCCAAAGAACAATGCCAACGATGGCTACAATGGTTACAACGGACGGAATGAGCGCGACGCGATGACGGCACCCCTGAAACACTCCGATCCCATCACCGTCGACGTCGCGCTCGGCGACCGCGCCTATGACATCATCATCGGCCGCGACGTGCTGCCGTCGCTGGGCGCGCGTATCGCCGCGCTGCGGCCCGGCGTGCGCACCGCCATCGTCACCGACCGCACCGTTGCCAAACACTGGCTGGAACCAACACAAGCCTCGCTCGCAGCCGCCGGCATCCCGACGTCGCATGTCGTCGTCGAGGAAGGCGAAGGGTCGAAAACCTATGCCGGACTCGAGAAGGTCTCCGAAGCTTTGATCGCGGCAAAAATCGAGCGCAACGATTTGGTGATCGCGCTTGGCGGCGGCGTGGTTGGCGATCTCGCCGGCTTTGCGGCGGCGATCCTGCGCCGCGGGGTCGATTTCGTGCAGGTGCCGACTTCGCTGTTGGCGCAGGTGGATTCCTCCGTCGGCGGCAAGACCGGCATCAACTCGCCGCAAGGCAAGAATTTGCTCGGTGCATTTCATCAGCCGGTGCTTGTGATTGCCGACACCTCGGTACTGGACACGCTGTCGCCGCGCCAGTTCCGCTCGGGCTATGCCGAAGTCGCCAAATACGGCGTGCTCGGCGATGAAGCTTTCTTTGCCTGGCTCGAGACCAATCATGCCGGCATCTTTTCCGGCAGTGCCGCGCGCGAGCACGCCATTGCGACCTCCTGCCGCGCCAAGGCCGCGATCGTGTCGCGCGACGAGCGCGAAACCGGCGAACGCGCGCTGCTCAATCTCGGCCATACCTTCGGCCATGCGCTGGAGGCCGCCACCGGGTTTTCCGATCGGCTGTTCCACGGCGAGGGCGTTGCCATCGGCATGGTGCTGGCGGCGGATTTTTCCGCGCAGCTCGGTATGATTTCGCAGGCCGATGCTGAGCGCGTCGAACATCATCTGTCTTCGGTCGGCCTGCCGACCCGGTTGCAGGACATCGCCGGCTTCAGCCAGGAAGGGCTGGCGGATGCCGACGCGCTGCTGGCGCTGATGGCGCAGGACAAGAAGGTCAAGCGCGGCAAGCTCACCTTCATCCTGCTGGAGGCGGTGGGCCGCGCCGCGATCGCAAACGACGTCGAGCCTTCGTTGGTTCGCGATTTTCTGAAAGCCAAACTGGCGAAAAGCTGAACTCTGTTCGGATGACATAGCTTGGACTGGATTACCTTCTCCATCGTCGTCGCCTGCCTGTTCGTCTCCGCCTTCTTCTCGGCGAGCGAGACCGCGCTGACCGGCGCCTCGCGCGCCAGCATGTTGCGGCTCTCCAAGCAGGGCAACCGCGAGGCCGGCGTCGTTTCCAGCCTGTTTGCGATGCGCGAGCGGATGATCGGCGCGCTGCTGCTCGGCAACAACATCGCCAATATCGGCGCCTCGGCGTTGGCGACCGGCATCTTTACCGCCTGGTTCGGAGAGGTCGGTGTCCTCTATGCGACCGGTGTCATGACGGTACTGGTCGTGATCTTTGCCGAGGTGCTGCCCAAGACCATTGCGATCAACGCCCCGGACCGGGTGTCGCTGCTGGTGGCGCGCCCGATGAAGCTAATGGTTTTCCTTCTGGGGCCGTTGCTCACGATCATCGAGGCGATCGTGCTGGCGCTGATGAAGATGCTGGGCATCGCAATCGGCGCCAACCAGGCCATCCTGTCGCCGACCGAGCGCCTGCGCGGCGCGGTCGACCTGCTGCACCACGAAGGCAAGGTCGAGAAGCAGGACCGCGACATGTTCGGCGGCCTGCTGGACCTCAACGAGCTGCAGGTCTCCGACGTCATGGTCCATCGCACCGAGATGGTGATGATCAACGCCGATCTGCCGGCGGAAGAGCTGGTGCGCGAGGTGCTCGCGACCGAATACACTCGCATTCCCTTGTGGCGCGAGAAGCCTGAAAACATCATCGGCGTGCTGCACGCCAAGGACCTGCTGCGCGCGATCCGCGCCTCCGAGGGCGATACCGCCAGTATCGATGTCTCGACCATCGCGCTGCCGCCCTGGTTCGTTCCGGAAATGCGCCCGGTCTCCGAGCAGCTCAAGGCGTTCCGCCGCCGCAAGACCCATTTCGCCCTCGTCGTCGACGAGTATGGCGAGGTCGAGGGCATGGTGACGCTCGAAGACATTCTGGAAGAAATCGTCGGCGATATCTCCGACGAGCACGACGTGGTGGTGGCCGGCGTCCGCGCCCAGCCCGACGGCTCTGTGGTGGTCGACGGCTCGGTGCCGATCCGCGACCTCAACCGCGCGATGGACTGGCATCTGCCCGACGAGGAGGCGACCACGATCGCCGGTCTCGTGATTCACGAGGCGCGTTCGATCCCCGAACGCGGCCAGAGTTTTACTTTCCACGGCTTCCGCTTCCGCGTTCTGCGCCGCGAGCGCAACCGCATCACGGCGTTGCGGATCGTCCCGGTGCCGCGCGAAACCGAGGCCGAGGAAAAGAAGCCGAAGCGGGCGGGTACGGCGTTCTGACTGCGAGCGGATTCCCGCAAACCAATTCCTATTCAATATCGATCGTGACGCCGCTGAGCTTCCAGGCGCCTTCGGACTCGATGAAGCCAAGCTGGTATTTGACCTGCTTGGGCGCGGTCTGGAAACGGCCTTTCAAGTTGAGCACGCCCTTGTCGTCGATTTTGGCGTCTTCGTCCGGGATCATCTTCTGCGCGACCACGGCGTCGAACACCGCGTGCTTCTCGACCAGATCCTTGAACACGGCGCGCAGTTTTTCCGGCGGAAACTGCTCGCGAAACGGTTTTGATATCTTGGCGTGGAGGATGGTGAAATTGTCCGACGCAACCGCGTCATTGAGCGTCACCAGGATGCTTTTCACCAGCACTTCCTGGGCCGACGGTCCGGGCATATCGAGCGCGAGGGCTTTGACAGGACATGCGGCAATCAACGCCAGAACGGCCGTCGCCAACCCCTGACGTGTCCAATAACGCATCGGACGACCCCATCCCGTGGCGATGGCATCGAGGGTCAGCCCGACCCCGCGTTCTCCGGGAACCGATCCATCGCGCGGCGGATTGTCTCACAAAGACGAGAGCGCTGCCACCATCCCGGCCGATCCTCGCCGAGCTAACGCCGCCGGACGCTCATCTTTGCGGCAAGTGGGAAATCAGCGGCCCGTAGTTTCCCCGGGTGCCTGCGCCTTGATCGCCAGCGCGTGTACCGATCCCTTGAGTTCCGCGTCCAGCGTCGAATTGACCATGCGATGACGCTCGATCCGGCTCTTCCCTTCGAAGGCCGGCGACACAATATAGACCCTGAAATGCGTCTCGCCGCCCGGCCTGTGGCCGGCATGGCCCTCATGCAGATGTGATTCGTCGACAACATCGAGGCTTTCGGGCACGAAAGCTTCACGCAACTTCTTTATGATATCGTCCCTGGTGCTCATGATGGCGGCAGATACGCATGTGGCTGCTTTCCGTCAATGGCACATCGGAAGAGAGGGTTTCGCAATGTCAAGACTTGAAGCCGCAGGCATTGCGTAGTCAAAGTCAGCCATGCCAATTGATTCATCCAAATTCTTCGACTCCATTCGCATCAAGCCCAACAAGCTGAGCGCGAAGCAGCAGGCTGCGGCGCGCGAAGAATCCGCCATGTGCGAATGGCCGGAGTGCAAGAACAAGGGCCCGCACCGCGCCCCCAAGGGCCGCGAGAACTCGAAAGAGTACTGGCACTTCTGTCTAAACCACGTCCGCGAATACAATCAGGGCTACAACTTCTTCCAGGGCATGAGCGCCGACTCCGTCGCCCGCTACCAGAAGGATGCGCTGACCGGCCACCGCCCGACCTGGAAGATGGGCGCCAATGGCGGCAAGAAGGGCAAGGCCGGCGCCGAGTCCGAACTCGACGCCGCTTCCGACCCGTTCAGCATGTTCTCGGAGCTCAACGGCCGCGGCCGCTGGCGGCCCGGTCCGGGTGGTGCGGCCGGCGAGGCCAAGCCTGAGACCCGCAAGGTGATGAACGCCGAGCGCAAGGCGCTGCAGGTGATGGGGCTTGGCCCCGATGCGACGCTGGCAGTCGTGAAGGCCAAATACAAGGCATTGGTGAAGCAGCATCATCCCGACGCCAATGGCGGCGACCGCTCCACCGAGGATCGCCTAATCGAGATCATCAAGGCGTATAATTACCTCAAGACGGTCGTGCGCGGCGCGTGACCTGTCGTCCCGGCGAAGGCCGGGACCCATACCGCGTGATCTCTCGCTGAAGCCTCGGTAGCAGAGACCTTTCGCAAAACTTCTCCCTGTTACGGTCCCGGCCTTCGCCGGGACGACAGCGGAGATGATAGCTCCGCTATCGCTATATGCCTCAGTCCGGCATCGGCCCGATATAGGCCGAGCTCGGTCGGATCAGCCGCCCGCCGCGCTGCTGCTCGCGGGCGTGCGCGGTCCAGCCGGCGGCGCGCGCGACTGCGAAGATCGGCGTGAACGCCTGCCGCGGGATTTTCAGCGCGTCGAGCAGAATCGCGGTGAAGAACTCCACATTGGTGTCGAGCGGCCGGTCCGGATTCTTCCGCTTCAGGGCGTCGCGAATATAGGCCTCGACCTCGCCCGCGAACGGCAGATCCATGCCGTCGCCCGCGAGCCGCTCGATCGCACCCTTGAGCACGTCGGCGCGGGGATCGCGCACCCGATAGACGCGGTGGCCAAAGCCCATCAACCGCTCGCCGCGCTTGAGCGCGCTGTCGACCCACGGCTTGATGCGCTCGCGTGAACCGATCGCGTCGAGCATTTCCAGCACCGGCTCCGGCGCGCCGCCATGCAGCGGTCCGGTCAGCGCGCAATAGCCGCCGGTCACCGACGCGAACAAATCGGCATGGGTCGAGGCAATGACGCGTGTCGTAAACGTCGAGGCGTTCATGCCGTGGTCGCACACCGTGACGAAGTAGGCGTCGAGCGCCGCCACTTCACGCACATTGGGTTTGCGGCCCAGCATCATCGACAACGTGTCGGCGGCGAGGCTGGCGGTCGGATCGGGCATCACCGGATCATTGCCTTTCGCGCGCTGCACCAGCGCGCCCGCGATCACCGGAAACGCACCGACGATGGTGGCCTCGTGCGCCAGGCCGGCTTCCGCGCGCAGCCCTGATATCGCCGCCCGGAAACCATCGACGATCGACAGGCCGCGCGTGATCCCGAGTAGCTCCGGCAGCCGGGCGAAGGCGCGCTCGCGCCCCGCACCCAAAGCGGCGCGCACCGCGGCCTCGCCGATCGGCTGACCGGTGCCGCCGCTCCATAGCCGCGCGGTCACGCCTTCGAATCCGGTCTTGCGCGCGAGATCGCCGACCCGCTCGCCGGCGATGATCAGTTCGCCGCGCTCGCCATCGACGTGGCTGAGCACGGTTTCTGCGGCGGGAACGCCGTCGAGGCCGATCGGGGTCTTGGAAAGCTGAATGTTCATGATGGAATCTCCCTTTGTGCACTGCAAAGGTCGACCCTCTCGACAGATTGATCAATCTTGATTATGTAAATCAATATGAAAAAATCCGCCGGCCTTTACCTCTCGGCCCGCGAGGCCTCCGCCGAACTCGCGATCTCGCAGGCGACGCTCTACGCCTATGTCAGCCGCGGCCTGATCCGCTCGGAGCCGTCGGCCGATTCGCGCAGCCATCGCTACCGGGCCGAGGACGTCCGCATCCTGAAGGAGCGGCGGACGCCGGCGCCGGAGCCGCGCGGGATGCGCAGTTTCGATGCCGATTTGCCGGTGATGGATTCAGCCGTCGCGACCATCACCGAGGACGGCCCGATCTATCGCGGCGTCAACTGCGTCGACCTCGCCGAGCGCGACACGCTCGAACATGCCGCGACGTTGTTGTGGGACGTCACCGGCGTCGATCCGTTTGCGCCGGACAATTGCCCGTCGATCTCGGAG
>JBOHIT010000658.1:0-18382 GCA_050726155.1 Bradyrhizobium sp. | reverse complement strand
CGCGGGAAAGCGCCGGTGAAATTCAGCGAGCAGCGACGGCAGGCGCACCGCGGCGGTGGTTTCCATCGAGCCGATCGATAACGGTCCTTTCGGTTCGCCATCCTCGCGCGCGGCCAGCACCGCCTCGCGCGTCAACGCGGCCATCCGCTGCGCGTACGGGAGCAAGCGACGGCCGGCGCCGGTCAGCGTCATGCCGCGGCTATGGCGCTCGAACAGCGCGGTGCCGATTTCGGCCTCCAGCGCTTTCACGCGCTGGGTAACATTCGACTGCACGGTGTTGAGTTCATCGGCGGCGCGGGTGATGCCGCCCAGCCGCGCCACGGTCGAAAAGGTCACGAGATCGCTCAATTCCATGGATCAGTCTCCGTTTTGTTTAGGAGATGGCAGCGTTCTCTAGTATTCATTTTTAAGAATGATAGATCAGCTTATTGTGGCTGTCCAGATTGAGGGGTTTGGACATGTCGATCAGCACGCCAATGACGGCCCTCCTGGGTATCGCGCACCCGATTCTGTCGGCGCCGATGGACGTGATTGCGGGTGCACGGCTAACGGCGGCGGTCAGCGCCGCCGGAGGCTTTGGGATTTTGGGCGGCGGCTATGGCGACCAAGCCTGGCTGGAACAGGAGACCGCCAAGCTCAAGGGCGTATCGGCTCCGTTCGGCATCGGCTTCATCACCTGGAGCTTGGCGAAACGGCCTGAGCTATTGGACATCGCGCTCGCGGCGCGGCCGCGCGCGATCATGTTGTCGTTTGGCGATCCCAAACCGTTCGTCGCGCGGATCAAATCCGCCGGCGCGCTGCTGATTTGCCAGGTGCAGGACGAGGGCATGGCGCGGCAGGCGCTCGATGCCGGGGCCGACATGCTGATTGCCCAGGGCAGCGAGGCTGGCGGCCACGGCGCGTCCCGCACCACCATCGACATCGTGCCGGCGATTATCGATCTGGTGGCCGGCCGGGTACCGGTCGCGGCCGCAGGCGGCATCGGCGACGGCCGCGGGTTGGCGGCGATGATGACGCTCGGGGCCTCCGGCGTGCTGCTCGGCACGCGTTTCTACGCCAGCCTGGAATGTGACGGCGCGGATGAGGCGAAAAAACGAATCTGCGCCGCGACCAGCGGCAACAGCGTGAGAAGCATCATCTTCGATCTCTCGCGCAACAATGTCTGGCCGGCGCCGTTCAACGGCCGCTGCCTGATCAACGATCACGCGCGGCGCTGGATGGGGCGCGAGGTCGAACTGATGCAAAACGTCACGGCGGTGGCGGCCGAATACGCCGCGGCGAAAGCCGCCGGGAATTTCGACATCGCCGCTGTTATCGCCGGCGAGGCCGTTGGCCTGATCCATGACATTCCGCCGGCGGCCGAAATCGTTGACAGGATCGTTACCGAAGCCGACCAGATATTGGCCGGACGGCGCAACTCTTCCGCAGCCTCAAGGGCCTGATCCGAAAGCCATCCCATATTTGCATGTGAGTAGAACCATGTGGCCAGATCGCCGACTTCTCGACCTCTTCAAGACCGAATTCCCGATCGTGCTGGCGCCGATGGCGGGCGCGATGGACCACGAACTGGTGATTGCGGCGGCCGAGGGTGGCGCGCTGGGTTCGCTGCCATGTGCGATGATCACGGTTGAGAAGGCGCGAGAGCAGATCAGCATCTTCCGCCAGCGCGTCTCGGCGCCGCTCAACCTCAACTTCTTCTGCCACACCCCGGTTGCCGCCGACCCGGCGCGCGAAGCCGGATGGAAGGCGCGGCTCACGCCCTATTACAGGGAGCTGGGCCTCGATCCCGCTGTCCCGGTCGCTCCGGCCAACCGCGCGCCGTTCGACGAGGCGATGTGTGTGCTGGTGGAGGAGATGAAGCCGGAAGTCGTCAGCTTCCATTTCGGTCTGCCGG
Organism: Bradyrhizobium sp.; assembly: GCA_050726155.1. Taxonomy (GTDB): domain Bacteria; phylum Pseudomonadota; class Alphaproteobacteria; order Rhizobiales; family Xanthobacteraceae; genus Bradyrhizobium. The sequence goes on along the minus strand of JBOHIT010000658.1, from coordinate 16,488 downwards.
ATGCCGCGCTGGTCAAGCGCGTCAAGGCGGCGGGCGCCATAGTGATGTCGTCGGCGACGATCGTGAAGGAAGCGATCTGGCTCGAGGAGAACGGTGCTGATGTGATCATCGCGCAAGGCGCCGAAGCCGGCGGCCATCGCGGCATGTTCCTGACCGAGAATATTACGCAGCAGCCAGGCACCTTTGCGCTGGTGCCTCAAGTCGTCGATGCGGTGAAGGTGCCGGTGATTGCGGCCGGCGGAATCGCTGACGGGCGCGGCATCGCAGCGGCCTTTGCGCTTGGGGCGTCGGGCGTGCAGATCGGCACGGCCTATCTGCGCTGTCCGGAATCGAAGATCATCGCACCGGCGCGGGCAATGCTTGGCCAGGCCCATGACGATTCCACCGTCATCACCAATGTCATGACCGGACGGCCCGCGCGCGGCGTCGCCAACCGTGTGATGCGCGAGGTCGGCCCGGTCTCTCCGGATGCACCGGCGTTCCCGCATGCCGCAACCTCGCTCGGTCCGTTGAAGGCCGCAGCCGAAAAACTTGGCAAGGTCGATTTCACCAATCTCTGGGCCGGGCAGGCGGTGCGGATGGCGCGCGAGATCCCGGCCACCGAACTGACACGGGCGCTGGCAGGCGCGGCGTTGGCGCGGCTCAGCGCGCTGGCCTAACGCCCGGTCGGGGGCCGTCCCGATTTAATGCGCCGGCTCGTCGCGCTTGACGTCGAGGTGTTCGACGGCGAGCGAGCGGTAATGCGCGGCCATTTCCTTGTAGTGACGTTGCGAGATCGGATCGGCAGCACTTTCAGCACGCCGCTCGAACATCTCGGCTTTTTCCTGAAGTTCTTTCGCTTTCGACATGGTGTTGCCTCACGTTCGTCAGGCCAGACACGCGACATATAAGATTGCGATGCCGATTACGGTACCTATTGACCAGAGGGCAGGGTCCCAACTTTGCGTACCGGCGCCGTCGTGTTCCGTTGTCGTCCACATGGCTTGGCCTCCAAGTTGATGGCCAAGTACACGCCGCGACTGTTTCAAAACGACTGCGTCAGCCCCTGAAAGTGGTTTCGTCGGAAGCTTTTCCCCGGGAAGCCCCGGGCAGCGGCGCGGGAGTGGAACGCAGCCATCTAAATGGGCATTTGCCCTCATTTGGAGGTAATTTGGGCCGAAATGCCGGCGGCGGCGGTTCCCTGCGGTTGCGGCGCAAAACCGGGCTCTGCTATATGGCGGATGCGATCCCCCATTTGAGGCCCTATATTAATGTCCGTTGATGCCGTCACCGTTCGTCGCATCGCGCATCTGGCGCGAATTGCGGTCACCGAGGCCGAGGTTCCCCATCTGTAGGGCGAGCTGAACGCCATGCTGGCTTTTGTGGAGCAGCTCTCAGAAGTGAATGTCGACGGCGTCGAACCGATGACCTCGGTGACCCCGATGGAAATGAAGAAGCGCCCTGACGTGATCAATGACGGCGATATCTCCGATGACGTGGTCAAGAACGCGCCTGACACCGTGAACCATTTCTTCCTGGTGCCGAAGGTCGTCGAGTAACATAGTGTTCTCGGCCGAAGTGGAAACCGGTTCGCGTGAAGAAGACGCGTCAAACGAAAGAGCCTTAGAGATCCGCGATGTGCATGCTCTGCGACGATGAAAAGGCCTATGCGGCCTACATGAACTATCTCGACGCGATGGAGCGCCAGGGCAAGGTCGCCGATCCCGACAAGGCGATGGATGCCGTGCTCGACGCGCTCGAGGCGTCCGATCTGACGCGGCCCAAGCAAGACAATCCCGCCAACGACAAGACCCTGTCTCCGTTCTTCTGCAGCCCGATCAATAAATGACACTGTTGACATCGATGACGATCGCCGAGGCCAGGAATGGCCTCGCGAACAAGTCTTTCACCTCGCTTGAACTGACCGACGCGCACCTGGCTGCGATCGAGGCGGCGCGTGCGCTCAATGCCTTCGTGTTGGAAACGCCGGATCAGGCCCGCGCCATGGCGCGCGCGATCGATGCCAAAATTGCCAAGGGCGAGGGCGGTCCGCTGGCGGGTATTCCGCTCGGAATCAAGGATCTGTTTGCGACCAAGGATGTGCGTACTACCGCGTGCTCCAAAATCCTCGGCAATTTCGTGCCGCCCTACGAATCGACGGTGACCTCGCAGCTCTGGCGCGACGGTGCCGTCATGCTGGGCAAGCTCAACAACGACGAATTCGCGATGGGCTCGTCGAACGAAACCTCGTGCTTCGGCCCGGTGGTCAATCCGTGGCGTCGCGCCGGGTCCAACACCACGCTGGTGCCGGGCGGCTCGTCCGGCGGCTCGGCTTCCGCGGTAGCCGCACTGCTTTGCATGGGCGCGACCGCGACCGACACCGGCGGTTCGATCCGCCAGCCCGCGGCGTTTACCGCCACCGTCGGCGTCAAGCCGACCTATGGCCGCTGCTCGCGCTGGGGCATCGTCGCGTTTGCGTCCTCGCTGGATCAGGCCGGGCCGATTGCGCGCACCGTGCGCGACAGCTCGATCCTGATGCGCTCGATGGCCGGTCACGATCCCAAGGACACGACCTCAGTCGATCGCGCGGTACCGGATTACGAGGCGGCGATCGGAAAGTCCGTCAAGGGCATGAAGATCGGTATCCCGAAGGAATATCGCCTCGACGGCATGCCCGCGGAAGTCGAAAGGCTCTGGACCGAGGGCGCTGCCTGGCTGAAGTCGGCCGGTGCGGAACTGGTCGAGATATCGCTGCCGCACACCAAATACGCGCTGCCGGCCTATTACATCGTGGCGCCCGCCGAAGCGTCGTCGAATCTCGCACGTTATGACGGCGTGCGCTACGGCCTGCGTGTGCCCGGCGGCTCCATCAATGAAATGTACCAGAACACCCGCGCCGAAGGTTTTGGTGCCGAAGTGCGCCGCCGCGTCATGATCGGCACCTATGTGCTCTCGGCCGGCTATTACGACGCCTATTATCTGCGCGCGCAAAAAGTCCGCACCCTGATCAAGAAGGACTTTGAGGATTGCTTTGCCAAAGGCATCAACGCGATCCTGACGCCGGCGACGCCGTCGGCGGCGTTCGGGATCGGCGAAAAGGGCGGCGCGGATCCCATCGAAATGTATCTCAACGACATTTTCACGGTGACTGTGAACATGGCGGGGCTGCCGGGGATCGCCGTTCCCGCCGGCAAGGATGCGCAGGGGCTGCCGCTCGGTCTGCAACTGATCGGGCGTCCGTTCGACGAGGAGACGCTGTTCTCGCTCGGTGAAGTGATCGAACAGGCGGCCGGACGCTTCACGCCCGAGCGGTGGTGGTAAGCATGAGCGACTTCCGCGCCAGTTTGTCGGGGACGTCTCCGGCGCCTAGCCTTGAACCGCCGCTGGCTGCACTGTGGTGGGCGGCCAAAGGCCAGTGGGACGAGGCGCACAAGATCGTCCAGGACGAAGATACGGCCAACGCCGCCTGGGTGCATGCCTATCTGCACCGCGTCGAAGGCGACCTCGGCAATGCCGGCTATTGGTACCGGCAGGCGGGCCAGCCGGTCGCCAGGGATTCTCTGGAAGCCGAATGGGAGCGGATCGTGTCCGCGTTGCTGCCGCATTAACCCTGTTTGGGTGCAGCCCGTTGGGCCATGCCGATGCCACCTTTGAACATGATAGCTTGATGTGATCGGGCGGGGGCCTGGGACAGGAAATTTGCGTGCGAGCGTTGCATAAGCGGGCGGGGATTCTGGCCGGTTTGGCCATCGTGTTCGCGGGTGTGCTTGCGGGATGTGCGTCGGTCTACAATCTGCCAGGCAACGCGCCGCTCGGCGCGGCGCTTGCCGACAATAATTTTGGCCGTGAAGTACCGAGCTACGATGACGACATGCTGCTGGCACTGTCGTTTTCCGGCGGTGGTACCCGTGCGGCGGCGTTTTCCTTCGGTGTGCTGCGCGAACTCGACCGTTCCAACGCCGGATCCAGGCAGGCGAAATCACTTCTCGACCGCGTCGACTTCGTCTCCGGTGTATCCGGCGGATCGGTGACCGCAGCCTATTTCGGCCTGAAGAAACGCGCGGCGCTCGAGGACTTCCGTGAACGTTTCCTGCTGCGGAACGCGGAGGAGGGACTGAACACCCAGGTCTCGCTCGGCAATATCGGCCGTGCACTTGGCGGCGGCGTCAATGACAGCCAATTCACCGAATGGCTCGATCGCAACCTGTTCGATGGCGCGCGGTTCGAGGCGTTGCGCGAGGACCGGCGGCCCCGGGTCTGGATCAACGCCTCCGACATATACAACCGGACGCCGTTCGTATTCGGGAAGACCAACTTCGATGCGCTGTGCAGTGACATCAGGTCCTATCGCGTGGCCGAAGCGGTGGCGGCCTCGGCGGCGGTGCCGCTGGCGTTCGCGCCGATCGTGCTTGAGACCTACCCCGGCGGCTGTGCGACGCAAATGCCGGCATGGCTCGAACGTGTCAGGCATGACCCGACCGCGCAGCCGCTGCTGAAATCATTCGCCGAAGCCAACGCGCGCTACCGCGACGGCTCGATGCGTTATGTCAAGCTGCTCGACGGCGGCCTCGTCGATAATTTTGGGCTGTCGGGCTTCAGCATAGGGCTGCTGGCCGCACAGCGCCCGTTCGAACCGATGACCGAGCGGCAGGCCGTGAAGGCGCGGCGCCTATTGTTCCTTGTCGTCGACGCCGGGCGCGGCATTTCCGGCGACTTCGCGCAACGGGTCGAGGGACCAAGCGGGGTCGAACTGGTCGCCGCGGCTGCGGATACCGCGATCGATGCCAGCGTGCGGTCGAGCTACGCCGCGTTCACGGCGCTGGCCAATGACTGGGCCGGCAAGGTCAAGCGCTGGCGCTGCGGCCTGTCGGCAGCGGAACGCGTGCGGCTCGGCGTCGGCGCCAACTGGCGCTGCGGCGATCTCAGTTTCGCCATCGACCGCGTCAGTTTTGAACAGCTCGGCCCGGCGCGTGCCGGCATCCTGAACGCTATACCGACCCGGTTTGCGCTGCCGGCGGATCAGGTCGATCTCCTGATCGAAGGCGGGGCCGACGCGCTGCGCCAGAGCAAGCCGTACCAGGCATTTCGCCGGGGGTTTTGACCGCCGGAAAGCTCATTTCTCCGACTTGACGGGCGCGATCCATTGCGCGAAGCCCACGCCATCCTGATATATCCACGTCTCCCCGTTTTGGAATCCGCAACCCTATGAACGCGTCAGTCAAACCCGCAAAGCTCCTGAAGGGCGCTACCGGCGATTGGGAAATGGTGATCGGGCTGGAAGTCCACGCCCAGGTCACCTCGCAGTCAAAACTGTTCTCTGGCGCCTCGACCGAATTCGGCGGCGAGCCGAACACCCATGTCTCGCTGGTCGACGCCGCGATGCCGGGCATGCTGCCCGTCATCAACGAAGAATGTGTCCGGCAGGCGGTGCGAACCGGGCTTGGCCTCAACGCCCAGATCAATTTACGCTCGGTGTTCGACCGCAAGAACTATTTCTATCCGGATTCGCCGCAGGGCTATCAGATCAGCCAGTACAAGTCGCCGATCGTGGGCGAGGGCGTGGTCGAGGTCGAACTCGACGGCGGCCACACGGTCAGCATCGGCATCGAGCGGCTGCATCTGGAGCAGGACGCCGGCAAATTGCTGCACGACCAGAGCCCGACCATGTCCTATGTCGACCTCAACCGGTGCGGCGTGGCGCTGATGGAGATTGTGTCCAAGCCCGACATCCGCGATGCCGAACAGGCCAAGGCCTATGTGACCAAGTTGCGTTCGATCCTGCGCTACCTCGGCACCTGCGACGGCGACATGGAGAAGGGCTCCTTGCGCGCCGACGTCAACGTCTCCGTGCGCAAGCCCGGCGGGCCGCTCGGCACCCGCTGTGAGATCAAGAACATGAATTCGATCAACTTCATCGGCCAGGCGATCGAGTACGAGGCGCGGCGGCAGATTGAAATCATAGAGGACGGTGGCGTCATCGACCAGGAAACGCGGCTGTACGACCCCAACAAGGCCGAGACGCGCTCGATGCGCTCCAAGGAAGAGGCGCACGACTACCGCTATTTTCCGGATCCCGACCTGCTGCCGCTGGAATTCAGCGAAGCCTATGTCGCCGTCCTGAAGGCGGACCTGCCGGAACTGCCGGACCAGAAGAAGGCCCGCTTCATCGACAGCTTCGGACTGTCGCCCTACGACGCCAGCGTGCTGGTGGCCGAACGCGAGAGCGCGGATTTCCACGAGACCGTGCTGGCCAGGCTTGCCGACAAGGCACGTGACGGCAAGCTCGCCGCCAACTGGGTGATCAACGAACTGTTCGGGCGTCTCAACAAGGAAGGCCGTGATATTACGGGCTCGCCGGTGTCGGCGCTGCAGCTCGCCGCGATCATCGACCTGATCGGCGAGGGCACGATCTCCGGAAAGATCGCAAAGGACCTGTTCGAGATCGTCTGGCAGGAAGGCGGCGATCCCCGCGCACTGGTCGAGACGCGCGGCATGAAGCAGGTCACCGACCTCAGCGCGATCGAGAAGGTGGTCGACGACATTATCGCCGCCAACCCGGACAAGGTTGCGCAGGCGAAAGCCAAGCCGCAACTCGCCGGCTGGTTCGTCGGCCAGGTGATGAAGTCATCCGGCGGCAAGGCCAACCCGCAAGCCGTCAACGATATCCTGAAGGCGAAGCTCGGCATCTGAGCGTCCCGTAACGGGACGCTTTCGCCGTCGCTGACATCGCGATCGACGCACGCAAGCGTGCATCGATCGCGCACCGCGGATCGAAAATCATCGTCACGACGGAAACGAGCCTTGCGAATCGGCTGCCGCGATTCGTCCAAAAAATCGGTTTTGGCGAGCGCCGATGAGACGCGGACGCTGTGACCATGAAAATATTTTCATTGCCAAAATTTGCGACTCAGAGTCCGCGCAAGCGACTTTTGGGTGGTCTCGATGAGTCGCGATGACGTCGATGGCGCATCGATCGTCACATGCGTGAATTGCGAAAACATCTGTGACGCAAGCGTTTCCTGCAATATTGACAAATGCCGATGTCGGCCGTTGCTGCACTTTTTGCATTGCTGTGCGAGCGTGTCGTGGTGTCATCGATCGACGCTTCGCGCGCTCTCTCACCTCACCGCGTCAACACTTCCTTAAGCGGGACGCTGTTTTTTTGAATGTGTTGGTGTATTCGGAATGAGTGCATTTCGATTCCCGAGTGCACGCAGCGATTAAGTCATCTCACTTAGGAGGGCAACATGGCCAAGAAAGCTAAGAAGGCAAAGAAGGCGAAGAGCGCAGTGAAGAAGACTGCGAAGAAGACCCGCAAGGTCGCCAAGAAGAAGAAGTAACTTCGCTTCTTTAAAAATTGCCGGCGGCTTGATGCCGGCACGTCACACGAGCCTTCAGACGGTTTGCTCTTCTGAGCAAACATAACTCGGATGGCTCTGGTCGACGAAAGAGGGTGTCGGCGAGACATCAGGTCAAACGGCTGGATCGTCTTTCGGGAGAGTTCGCTGTCCCAAAACCGGTCCGGCAGAAGAAACAGGTTTTCTTCGTTCGGTGCGGAATCTTTGCTCCGCAATTTCACCGGGCCCAAAGCCCGACTGAAATCTGGTCCTGACGTGTTCGCCGACGCCCTCGTTCCCCGGAACGTTTCACGTTCCCCGGAGCGCCCCGCGCTCCGATGGCTGCGCCCCTGGCGCCGGGCGCTCGACCTTTCCAAATCCTTTACAGGCCTCTCTCGACCATCGTCGGCCTGCGCCGGGCTGTCGCAGGTCGCGATTCCCTGCCGCCGCGCATCGCTCATGGCGTGCGCCCGTCGATCCCGTCACCGGAACTGATGCAAGACCACGTCCTCCGTTTGCGCCGATGACGGTGCGCGCGAAACGCCAGACGTTGCAATGGTTATCGTTCTGCCAAACGGCAGGGTAAACCGAACTTCACGAATCCTCATTTGTTGCTGCGGCACAGGCACTTTTGCGATTCCGCAACTGTGCGCACGCAGCCCGCGTTTACACCCCGTTCATCGCGATATTTAAACTGCCCTTCAAATTTGATCGGTCATGATCATCCCAACAAACCGGCAAACGGTGTTGGGAATAACGGGACGTTTTAAACAGTGGACAGGGGCCGCGCTCGGGGGAGCGCGGCAACAATAAAAAGGGGATAGGACAATGTTTCAGGGACAATTCGATCTGGACGCGGCAACGCCGGTGGAAACCGCGATCCCGGACCTGCTGTTCGAACGCGGTCTGTATTGGGCGAGCGGCCGTTCCGGCGTCGTCAATCTGGTCGCCGCCCATAAATGGTTCAATCTCGCCGCCCTGAAGGGCCGCACTGATGCGATCTCGATGCGCCGCGAAGTCGCTGAGATGATGTCGGATGTCGAGATCGCCACGGCGCAACGCGAAGCCCGCGCCTGGATGACCTCGCACTAAGCCCAAGCCGGGACGGACCGCCCGGTGTCAGTTAACCCGACACCGGCACATGCGGACCAAAGCTCAGTGCCCGCTCAGCACCAGTGTCTTGATGGGCAGCAGCAGGGCCTGAATCCGCAACAGAACCGCGTGCACGACGCCGGTGGCGTCGACGACATGCAGCGCGAAGCTCTTGAACGAACCGATCTTCCCTGAGGCGATCAGGTCATGATTGCTGGTGTAGGCGTTGGCGATGCAACTGCTGCCGGGCGTCACGCCATCCAGGCCACCTTTGTAGATCGGCTCCATGAAAACGAGAATGGTGCCGGGACGTACAGTGCCCTGGGCCTCAATCAGTAGTTCGCCGCCCCTGAACTGGCCCGCGGCGATATAGTCCTGCACGTTGGTGACCACCATCGGAATGATCGTCCACGGCTTGGAAATGCAGGTGGCCTCGGCCACCATTCCGACCTTCATGACCTGCGCCTCGATCTGCCCAAACCCCGCCGCGAGGGCAGTCCGTCCCGCACCCTCCGGAATCAGAACGCCGGCCGACCGGATCATTGGATTGACGATGTCACCGGGCCTTAGCCCGAACTGCTCGACCCGGCCGTCGACGCCGGCGCGAATCAAGGTCTTGTCCAGATCAACCTGCGCTTCGGCCAGCGCCGCCTCTGCGCTGGCCTTCTCGGCGGGAAGCAGGGCGGTGACGCGGACCGTCGCGGATTGCTTCGAAGCGTTGGCGGCATCCAGCGCGCCCTGCCGGCCGGCCTGGAGCACCTGGAGTTTTTCGATGTCACGCTGCGGCACAATGCCGGGATTGCGTTGCTGGAGCTCGCGCTTGGTGGTCAGCTCATCGGTCGCCTGCTGGTAATCGCCCTGGGCCTGCTGCATCTGACCTTCGGCCTTGAGAACGTCCGCCTGGGCAGACAGCATGGCCGCATCGACTTCGGCGATCTTGCGCTTGGCCGTCAGCAGCGCGGCTTCCTGTTTGGCGCTGTCTAATCTGAAGAGCACGTCACCTTGCTTGACGGCCCCGCTGAGTTCGATGTGGACCTCCGCCACCCGGCCGGCGACTTCGGGCACGATCGGAACGGTCCGATAGTACAGCGTCGCCGAATTGGTCGACGGATGATAATAGAAGATCATCGTGATCAGCGCGACCGTGAGCATCAGGCAGGTGATGATGCCAAATCGCAGTTCGAACCAGACCGAATAGAGCGTGATTTCGTGGCCGAAGCGCTTTCCCTGCCGGTAGCGGCGATAGAGATAGTCCGGCAATATCGTCACGAGCGAGCAGAGGATGATCTCAAGCATGACCCGGTGCCTCGCTCTTGGCGGCGCCGCTGTTGGCGACGGCCGCGTGGCCCGCGGGTTCTGGAGGCGTCTCGGTGGGGTCTGGTTCAGCCGGACCGCCGGCCATCTTTTCGACCGATCCCGCAATCCGGCGCAGCGGCGTGATCAAGTCCGGCAGGTCGACCATCGCGAGGAACAGGCCAATCACCCAGAACAGGTGATTGTGCGTAAACAGTGCCAGCAGGCCGAGCACAGCCACGATCTCGAATTGCAGCTTGTGAGTCCGGTGCGCCATTCGCTCCGGCAGGGTGTGCAAGTGCAGATAAAGGTTGCCGACACCCAGGACCGTACCGATCAGGAAGATGCCGACCCCAACCATGAAGACGTCGGTGTCGCCGGGAGCGGTGATGAAGCCTGGCAGATGATGAGGGGCGGCTGGATGAAGGGCTTCACTCACGCAACTCTCCATTCCAAAAGATCAGGTCGAATAGCACGCGCGGGCACAAAGAAGGCACATGCAGGCGTCCCAGCGCGGCAGTTCCATCTTTGCATAAAGCGGGGACTTGGCAAGCGCGGGTTGTGGTTTCGCGTGAGCGATTTCGATTCTGAGTTACCTTCCGCAACGCGAAAATTGGTCGCTCAGCACCAGGGATCGCGAATTAGCAAAATCGCGAACGCCATATTGCTCCGCTTGACGACGTGACCGCCCTTAGCGGATTCTTCGATGGATATTGCGGGCCGGATCGCTCCGAACTAAAGCATGTACCATGGAAGACACAGTTACTGAGGCGGTAAGGAAGCAGTACGAGGCGTACAGCTATCCACCGCCAATTGAAGATGCCGCGAAATTCCTGAAGCAGTGGGGTCCGCTGACGTGCGACCCTAAATTTGCGGGCATTCAGTTGTGGCCGGAGGGCCGGCCCCGGCAAGACCTGCGCATATTGTGCGCCGGTTGCGGCTCTTCCCAGGCGGCCCTGATCGCCCTGAATAATCCGGAATGTGCCGTCATCGGAATCGATCTTTCCGAAACCAGCCTCGCACATTCAAACCGTCTTCGCGTTCAACATGGCCTCGCCAACCTTGACCTTCGGCAATTGAGCCTGCTGGACGTTGGCGAGTTAAAGCGCTCCTTTGACCTGATCGTTTGCACCGGCGTCCTTCATCACCTTCCCAATCCGGACGCCGGGCTAAAGGCACTCGCGGACGTGCTCGATCCATCGGGAAGCATGGCGATCATGCTTTACGGGAAGTCCGGCCGACCTGGCGTATATTTGATCCAGGATATCTTGCGGCGGCTTGGCGCCGGTCCGGATGCCGAAGGCCTGAGAGTCGCCCGTGAACTTCTCAGATTTGTCCCATCGCGCCATTACCTGATCTCGACGACCGGCAAACTACCGCAAGATCTTGCCGACGATGCGGGGATCGTGGACATGTTGCTGCACCCGCAGGATAGAGCCTACTCGGTGCCGGAGATCATGGAGTTTGTCGAAGCGGCGGGGCTTATTTTTTTCGGTTGGAGCGACAACGCACTCTACTGCGCCGACCGGTTTCTCAGCGGAGAGATGCTGGAACGGGTTTTGGCGCTCCCGGCCGCGGAGCAGTGGGCTGTCGTCGATAATCTTGCCGCACTGAATTCAAGGCACGATTTTTTCGTCAGGAAGCCGGAAAGCGCGCGCCGCCTTACGCGCTTCGATACAGACGATTTTCTGTCGTATGTCCCGTTGGTTCGATCCGGCGTCAAACTTGCCGGTGAAGCCAACTCATTGATCCTGACGCGGCCTTCGCTCGAAGGGGAGGTCATTACCCCCATATCGAGATCGGAAGCCCTCCTGCTGGAGCAGGCAGACGGAAACAAGAGCATATCTAGAATTCTGTCGAACGCGATGTTCGTGCGGTCTGAACCCGAACAAGGGAAGAATTTCGCTCGCGCCGTCTTTGAGCGCATGTGGCGATCGGGGCATCTGCTGTTTGGCAGATCCTAGAGTCGATTTGAGATTGTCAGCTCAGTTTCGATGGCCCTCAAACGTTTGCCCGAGCCGCTCCACTTCAAGGCTGGTGCAAAACAATGCGAACAGGCATCCGACCAAAATCACGCCGCGCCTGGCCATGAGGCCAAACTCGGCACTCCGTTCGAGTTCGGGAATATGTCGAAAGACAAGGATGCCGAAAAGCGCGCTGCCGAATATGAAGCTGAGGCGACCCAGAAAAAGAAATGCGTGCTGCAGGATCGCGCTTTGATATCGAAACGGGATCGGAACGAGGCGCACGCGGCACCAGAACGGAATCTGCATCAGCAGGAGAACGCCGACCATCATGAGATCGGAGCGGTTGTCAGGTGGAAGTGGCTGGCCCGGATTGACGGCGATCTGCCTGAACTCGGGCAATGTCTGCCAGATGAATGCAATCGCACCCAGTATCTGGAGCGCGAACAGCAGCAGATAGATCCCGGTGTTGCGGGGTTCGGTGTTTGCGTTCATGGGGGTGATGATATCCGCTCGATCGGCGCCAGTCTAAGATTGGCACGTGACGGATTTTCTCCGATGGAGATGAGTCGCTGAAATAGCATGAGGGCCGGGGACTGTGCGCCAGCCCGCCGTCGCTGCTTCGCAGCTATGGCGTGGCACCCGCCTTCGCTAACACTTCATCGTGGCACGCCGCGCCGAAGCGTTAGCGAAGGCGGGTGGCGGAGCCGGAGGGATTCGAACCCTCGATAGGGCTTTACAACCCTATAACGGTTTAGCAAACCGCCGCCTTCAGCCACTCGGCCACAGCTCCGTAGGGGCGGATATGCCCGACGCGGGGGCGAGCCGCAAGCGGCAGATTCAGGTTACGCCGGGACCATTTAGTCACGTCACCACCTCGGGCGCGGGCCGCGTGCCGATCGCGCAGGTTTACGAGGCCTCTTTGCGGATTTTACGACGTGGCGTGTCGGGGCGAGATTCGCTTGAGGCCGCGCACGGGTGATTTTCCGCCGTCGCCTGCGCTTTTGAAGCCGTGGACAAGGCTGCGCACTTCGCGGGGCGGCATTTGGTTCGATCTTGCCGGCGAGGGGATAGGTCGATCGCGGAAAGAACCGAAGTTTCTTTCCGCAGCGATGGATATACGCGCTCCTTCGCGCCACGTGAATGCATTTTGATCCCGAAAAATAAGGGCTTTTGCGATTTCCGCGGATCTCCAGAAGCCGTCCTGGTTCGAGGCAAAAAGCCGAAAAGCGGTAATGGCCGGTGAGCCTTTAATACAGTTGCGATCGAGCGGGGCGTCCGTTCGCTGCTGCAGGGCCGTGTCCGTTGTCCTATCCTCACTCCATTATATGTGTGTGACGACCTCGCCGGGATTCGGCGAGCGGGCGCTCGATTCGCGCTGCAGGGATCGGCTGGAAGGCGAAAGCCGGCTGGCGGGTGTCCACGACGGCAATTTGCCGGTCAAGCGGAACTTTCCAAAAAAGACTATTAAAAACAATTACTTGCGAAGAAAGGTCAATCACATCTGCGTGTTATTTGTGCAACACCCATCGGAAAAGGGGCTGAGTCATGCGTTCCGAAGCGGTTCCTTTGTTGCGTGTGCAGGAGTCCTCGGTAATTGTGATCTTGCGACGGAGGGGGGCATCCCGAGGTCGTCCCGTTAGGTGGTTCGCTTAAGTCCCTCGCGTTCATGCGGGAGTGTCCGAAGGCGCGAAGCGACTAAGCGGGTTTCAGGGGATTAAGGGAACCAACCTTAGGGTGTTTGCACCCGGCGGATCCGGAACCTTCCCTACAGAGCAACTTGGAGGTTTATCATGAAGATGGTTAAGAGCCTAATTCTCGGCTCAGCGGCGGGTCTTCTCGCCATGAGTGGAGCTCAGGCTGCCGATCTTCCCGTCAAGGCCAAAGCGGTCGAGTACGTGAGGATCTGCTCCCTGTACGGTGCTGGTTTCTTCTACATTCCTGGCACTGACACCTGCATCAAGCTGGGTGGTTACGTCCGTATCGATAGTTCGTGGAACGCCGGCGCCGGCGCCTATGGTCAACCGATGTATTCGGGTGATGCGGGCCAGGGCAATCGGTACCGCGATTACTTCCTCGCCCGTTCCCGTATGGCGCTGACGATTGATACCCGCACCGCCACGGAATACGGCGTTGTCCGTACCTTCGGTCAGGGCGACTTCCAGTTCCAGAACTTCGGAACCAGCAACCCGTCCGTTGCGGCGACTGCACCCACCGGCAACCAATACCTGAGCACGGCTGGCGGCGGTTATGTTGCGGTTGAAATGGTGTTCATCCAGTTCGCTGGTTTCACCTTCGGTAAGTCGGCTTCGGCCTACGCGACGCCTTGGCATGGGTATCCGGGCAACAACAACTCGTACCTGATGGGCGGCCATGACACCGTCACGGGTGTGAACAACATCCAGTACACCGCGCAGTTCGGTAACGGCGTGTCCGGCACCATCGGCCTCGATGATCCGACCGTGTTCAACCGCACCGCCGTTCTGAACCTGGCTCCGGCCTCGGGCAGCGCGACTGGCGCAGGCGCAAACGCTTACGCCGGAAGCCACGTTCCGGATATCGTCGGCAACATCCGCGTCGACCAGGCTTGGGGTCTGTTCCAGATTTCGGCCGCGGCTCACGAAGTTGTCGCTTCGTACAACATCCTCGGTGCCGGCGGCGTGCCGACTGCACTGTCGGAAATCTCTGGCCACCCCGAGACCAAGTGGGGCGGTTCGGTGATGGCTGCGTTGCAGATCAAGAACATCCCGACCGGTGCCGGCGACGATCTCAAGATCGACGTCAGCTACGCCAAGGGTGACACCAAGAACGTGATCTCGACCTCGGGCGGTTCGCCGAGCTTCGCTATGTTTGGCAGCACCGGCCGTGCCGGCGCTTACCAGAGCGTTGGTTTCGGTCAGACCGCTGACGCCGTCTACCTGCCGGTCATCTTCGGCGGCACGGGCGACATCAAGCTGGTGGATGCATGGGGTATCCGTGGTGCGTACAACCACAACTGGGATCCCTACTGGTCGTCCAGCCTCTGGGGCAGCTACGCTTCGGTTCGCTACAACGGTAACGCGCTCGACATCACTTCCGCCAAGGGTCAGTGGTGCGCCAGCTACAACACCGGCAAGGTCGTGTCTGCAGACTATACCTGCAACCCGGACTACAACATTGCCCAGGTTGGTGTTGTCACCCGCTGGACTCCCGTCAAGAACCTGACGTTCTCGGCTGAAGTCGGTGCGTTCTTCCTCGACCAGAAGTTCACGGGCGCTGCCGTTCTGGCAGCTGCGGCTCCCAAGCCGACCACCGTGTACGAGTTCAAGGACCAGAGCACTGTCTTCCTGAACGTTCGCGCTCAGCGTAACTTCTGATCCCGAAAGACTTGAAACACTAGGAAAACCCCCGGCAGGCAACTGCCGGGGGTTTTTCATTGTGGGGGACACATTCGAGCGTGCTCCGGCTAAGCACGCCGAGCGGTGCCGGTCAGGTGCGCGACCGGCCCCGGCTTCTCCTGATGGCCTATTCCGACGTGATATCGCAGGGACTTGGCCGCGAGGCTGTCTGCCTGGGCTTTAAGACGCCTTGGGGGAAATCGATCCCGCTATTGGACAGTGGCGCCGCGGTGCAGATCGGCCTCGATCTGGAGCTTGGTCCCACCGCCGAACCGCGCACGGTAGACCTGCAAATTCTCCATGATCCGCTGCACGTAATTCCGGGTCTCGGAGAACGGGATCTGCTCGACCCAGTCGACCGCGTCGACCTTGGGGTCGCGGGGATCGCCGTAGCGCTCGATCCATTTCTTGACGCTGCCGCGGCCGGCATTATAGCCGGCGAAAGTCAGGATATACGAACCGCGATAATCCTCGAGCAGCCCGCCCAACTCGGCGGCGCCCATCACGGCGTTATAGACCGGGTCGGTCTTCATCCGGTTGAGGTCGAAGCTGACGCCGGCCCGTTTGGCGACATAGCGCCCGGCATCCGGCGTCACCTGCATCAGCCCGTAAGCCTGTGCCGGTGAAACGACTGCGGGATTGAAGGCGCTTTCCTGCCGCGCGATCGAGTAGACCACGCTCGGTTCGACTTCGGGGCCGATTTGCTTGAATGGCGGGATGCCGTTGACCGGATAAGCGTAGTGGTCGAACGGCAGGCCGCGGTTGAGTGCGGCCTTGCCGAGTAACAGCATGCCGCGCGCATCGGTATAGCGTGCCGTCAGTTCACCAAGACCGGTGAGGGCGTCCGGATCGCCATTTTCGCCCATATCGCCAAAGATCGGGATCGCGATTTCGCGCTCGCCGAGCTCGTACAGCAACTGCACCGCGCGTACGATCTCCAATCGATCCGATCCGCGCCCGCGCGGGACTCCATTCAATTCGAGCTGCGGCAGTCCAAGCTTGGCGCGCGCGAGCTGGCCGTAATAGCTCGTCGATTGCTCGGCGGCGCGACCATAGGCGGCACGGGCTTCCTGCGCGCGGCCGGCGGCCTCCGCCGCGCGGCCTTGCCAATAGCCGGCGCGGGCGAGCGCGGTCGGATTTGCGCTGCCGACGCCGATCCGCGCAAAATGCTGGGCCGCCACCGCCGGGTCCTTCAGGAAGCGGAGCGCGATCCAGCCCGCGGTGAATTCCTGCTCGGTCTTGTAGATGTCGCGCGACGGCAGCGCCGCGTCGCGCGCAATCAGATAGGCCGTGCGATGCTCGCCGACGTCCAGCATCTTGCGCGCCAGCAGCCGCCGTTCGATCCACCATTCGTCGAGGTTGTGCAGCCGGTTCGGATCCTTCGGCGCACTCAACATCAATTGGGCGGCCTCGGCGAATTTCTCCTCTCTGCGGAGGAGCTGAATC